>CAYJNC010000027.1:0-12736 GCA_964371185.1 uncultured Christensenellaceae bacterium | reverse complement strand
ATCATAATTTGTGTTGCCGTTTTTTTGGCGGTGACGGTTTATTTTGACATAGACAGCTTGTTTGGCACCGTGTTTAGCAATTTTATGTTCGGCATGTTTGGAGTTATGGGCTATTTAATGCCTATTATCATAGGGTTTATTGGTGTGCTGGTCATTGCCGCAAGCAAGCAAAAAACCAACAAACGCAAGCTTACATTCCTGTGGTTGGCGGTTTTCTTTGTGTTTGCCATACTGCACTTAGCCGTAATAGAAAAAATATACACTTCGGGCGAAAGCTATTTGCTCTTCCTGCAAGATTCTTTTGAAATAGGTGTAGTAGACAGAGCGGGTGGCGGTATTATAGGCGGATTGCTAACCTATTGGACGTATATAGCTATGGGGTTTGTGGGCACTTGTTTGGTAGGCATTGCCGGCCTTGTAATCTTTATTATTTTGCTTGCTAACCTCTCGGTGAAAAAAATAAGCACCGACATAGGTGTTGCGGTGAAGAATACCTATGAAGGCTACAAAGAACGTGTTGTAGAGGCGAGAGAACAAAGAAGGTTGTATGTGGAAAGTTTGCAAAACATGGAAAAAGACGATTCCGATGAGCAAAATTCTTTTGACATGCGTGTACAACCCGGTTTTGATTTGGATACACAAGATTTTATAAACGAAGAGACCGACACAGTGGTCAAAAAAGATGTTCATTACGATGCGAAAAAATATCACGAGGTTTTTTCCGACACGGACATAGTTTTTCCGGAAGACGAAGTAGTAGAGGTGAAAAGTCGGCGTAGGATTACAATAGCCGGTTTAAAAGACGAAAGTAAAAAGCCGGTTAAAAAGCCGAAAAGACAAATTGACACGGAAGAGACAAAACTTGAGGAAAACCCCAATATAATAAGAAGAGAAGATGTTTTATTGCCAAATGACGACGATAATTATGTTTATCCTCCGTTTGATTTGCTAAACATTGCACCCAAAAAACACAAAAGCCATGCGTCCGAGCTGCAAAACAACATTGCCATACTTGAAAACACTTTCAAGAGTTTTAAAATAGCGGCAAAAGTTGTTAATGTGAGCCAAGGGCCAACAATAACACGCTACGAAGTACAGCCGGATTCGGGTGTCAAGGTTAGCAGAATAGTTAGCTTAGCGGACGACATCGCAATGAATTTGGCGGCAAGAGACGTGCGGATAGAGGCTCCGGTGCCCGGCAAGGCTGTTGTAGGCATAGAGATACCCAACCAAAAGACTTCTGCGGTCGGTTTAAAAGAGCTTTTAGAAAGCGAAAAGTTTATTTCGCACAAGAGTAAGATAGCTTTTGCTATCGGCAAAGATATTTCCGGCGAAAATGTGTACGCCGATATTGCAAAAATGCCTCATCTGTTAATAGCGGGTGCAACCGGTTCGGGAAAAAGTGTGTGTATTAATTCTCTGATAATAAGCATACTGTATCATGCAACACCAAAAGATGTACGTATGATAATGATAGACCCGAAAGTTGTTGAATTGAACGCATATAACGGCATACCGCATTTGATGATACCTGTTGTTACCGACCCCAAAAAAGCGGCATCGGCAATAACTTGGGCGGTTAGCGAGATGACATTGCGCTATCGAATGTTTGCACAAGAGGGTGCAAAAGATTTAGCCAAATACAACGAACTCATAGAGGCAAAAGACAAGGAAAAACTGCCTCAGATAGTTGTGATAATAGACGAACTTGCCGACCTAATGATGGTTGCACCAAGAGACGTTGAAGACGCTATTTGCAGAATAGCACAGTTAGGAAGGGCATCGGGAATTCATTTGGTAATTGCGACACAAAGGCCTTCGGTTAACGTTATCACAGGCATAATTAAGGCAAACATACCGTCACGAATTGCCTTTGCGGTTTCTTCAAATGTTGATTCTCGTACAATTCTTGACATGCAGGGTGCCGAAAAACTTTTAGGACAAGGAGACATGCTGTATTATCCGGCGGGGATACCAAAGCCCGTACGTGTGCAGGGTGGTTTTATATCCGAGAAAGAGGTTCAGGCTGTTTGCGAGTTTTTAAAATCTAAACAAGAAAGCAGTTATGACGATAGCTTTATTGAAAAAGTAGAGCAACAGTCGGCAGAGATATATGCAGAAGAAGATGAGAGAGACAAACTGTTTTCGTCTGCGGCCGAAATAGTCATGGATCTTGAGAGTGCCTCTACTTCTATGTTGCAACGCAAGTTGAAAATAGGCTATGCAAGGGCTGCAAGGTTGATAGATCAGATGGAAGAAGCGGGCATTGTTTCTGCGCCCGACGGCAGCAAACCCAGACAAGTTTTGCTGTCAAAAGAACAAATTCAAGAAATACTTGATTTTAACGATGCCAAAAAGGAATAACAAGGTGAACAATATGACTGTAAAAATTGGTGTTATCTCGTTGGGATGTGCAAAAAACAGGGTGGATACCGAAATTATGCTCGGCATACTGCAAGAGCAAAATTACGAGTTTGTTCAGGACGTTAAGCAGGCAGATATAATGCTTATTAACACCTGTTCGTTTATTACCGACGCAAAAGAAGAGTCTATCGAGGCGGTTTTAGAGGCAGAACAACAAAAGCGTTTCGGTAATTTAAAAGGAATAATTGTGACGGGTTGTCTTCCCGAGCGGTACAGAGAAGAGTTATTCTCATTGTTGCCAAGGGTCGATGCGTTTTTGGGTGTCTGTGCTTTTTCCGACATTAAAGAAACGGTTGAGCAAGTTTTAAGCGGCAAGAAACACCATAGTTTTTGTGAAAAGACTTTTCCCGAAAGTTTTACAAACAGGGTAGTCACGACAAAAAAACCAACGGCTTACGTTAAGATTTCGGAAGGTTGCAACAATAATTGCAGTTATTGCATCATACCTACAATCAGAGGAGGGCACAGGAGCCGTCCGATAGAAAGCATATTAGAGGAAATAACTTGGCTTGCAAGTGAAGGTTATTCGGAAATAATTTTAATTGCACAAGACACAACAAAATATGGCGAAGACATATACGGTAAACCGCAGATTTCTGAGCTTCTTGAAGATGCGGCACAAATTGAGGGAGTAAAATGGTTGCGGGTTTTGTATTCTTATCCGGAAGGAATAACAGAAGAAATGTTACAAGTAATGGATAAGTATGATACAATAGTAAAGTATGTTGATATGCCCGTGCAACACATGGATGACGACATATTAGCCGGTATGAACAGAAGAAACACATACGAGACTATAAAAGATAAGTTAGCGTTAATACGGGATATTTCCTTAGATTTTGTTGTCAGATCTACCGTTATAGTCGGATTTCCGGGTGAGAATTCAAAAACCATGGAAAATTTGCGTAAGAGAATTTCGAGGGCTAAGTTCGACAGATTGGGCGTGTTTGCCTATTCTCAGGAAGAGGGAACAAAGGCGGCGGAGTTTGAAAACCAGGCAGAAGAAGAAGACAAGATGTTTTGGCAAGACAACATTTTAGCCATGCAGGCGTTAATTTCTCATAAAAAGAATAACGAACGGGTAGGAAATGTTTGCGAGGTTTTGATAGAAGGAAAAGACGAAAACAGGGGATACTACTACGGAAGGTCTTATTGTGAAGCGCCCGATGTAGACGGAAAGATTTTGATAAAATCGAAAGAAGAGCTTTTAGAAGGTCATTATTATAACGTTAAAATAATACAGGCGCACTATTACGATTGTATAGGCGAAGTTGTATAGGCGTTGGGGGGAAATATTATGAAATGGAATGCACCAAACATACTTACCTTAACACGAATTTTGCTCATTCCGGTGTTTGTACTTTTCTATTTTTCAAACATTCCGAACTGGAATATTTATGCTGCAATAATTTTCATTGTCGCCGCCCTTACCGATTGGTTAGACGGGTATTTGGCAAGAAAACTAAACCAAGTAACAAATTTCGGCAAGCTTTGGGATCCGGTTGCGGATAAACTATTGGTTTTAGCAGCGTTGTTGCTTATTATGGCATGGGGCAAAATTGGTTTTGTTGCAGTGCTGATTTTAGTTGGCAGAGAACTTGTTATAGGTGGTGTTCGTGCGTTGGCGGCTTCAAAGGGAGTTGTTATGGCGGCGGACAAGTCCGGCAAGATAAAGACGGCGGTTCAGTTTGTTGCAATTGTTATTGTGTTGCTCAACAACTGGCCTTTTGCAGGATTGCCGTTTGATATGGGCGTAGTATTAATTTGGGTGAGCGTTGCACTATCCGTTTATTCTTGTATAGAATATATGGTGAAAAACGCTGCAGTATTATCTGATAAAGAATAGAAGGGAATATGTATATATGGAAAAACAAAAAGCATTAGATATGGCACTTGCACAAATAGAAAAACAATTTGGCAAAGGTGCCGTTATGAAATTAGGAGATTCCGCTAAAAATTCCGGTATGTCTGTCATACCGACAGGGTGTTTAGAACTCGACGTTGCACTGGGAATAGGCGGCATTCCGAGAGGAAGAATTATAGAAATATACGGGCCCGAATCTTCAGGTAAAACAACGGTTGCCTTGCATATGATAGCAGAAGCGCAAAAATTAGGCGGCGCTGCCGCATTTATAGATGCAGAGCACGCACTTGACCCGACTTATGCTAAGGCTCTGGGTGTAGACATAGACAACCTATATGTCTCACAACCGAGCACCGGTGAAGAGGCGCTTGAAATTGCAGAGGCTTTGGTAAGAAGCGGTGCTATAGATATTATTGTGGTAGACTCGGTGGCGGCACTTGTTCCGAAAGCCGAAATAGACGGCGTTATGGGCGATTCGCACATGGGTTTGCAAGCGAGGTTGATGTCTCAGGCGTTGAGGAAATTGGCGGGTGTTATTAACAAATCTAATACCGTTGCGGTATTCATAAACCAATTAAGAGAAAAATTGGGTGTAATGTTCGGGTCTCCCGAAACAACAACCGGTGGTAAAGCACTTAAGTTTTATGCTACAATAAGGTTAGACGTTAGAAGAGGCGAAGTTTTAAAATCCGGTGATCAGATTATCGGAAATAAAACAAAAATAAAAGTCGTAAAAAACAAAGTTGCGCCGCCGTTTAAATTGGCTGAAGTTGAAATTTATTATGGCGAAGGAATAAGCAGAACCTCGAGCTTGCTTAACTTAGGCGTACAATTAGGCATAATTGCAAAGGCCGGTGCGTGGTTCTCGTATGGCGGAGAGCATATTGGCCAAGGAAGAGACAATTCAAGAAAGTTCTTGCTTGCCCATCCGGAGATAGCAGAAGAGATTTCTGCTGCAATTTATAAAGCATATAAACTTGGCGATAGCGACCAAGAAGACGAAGAAACGGAGAAAGAATAAAAAGAAAGTAGATTTAGGTGGTGCAGTATCCTAGTCGGTACTGCCGGTTTTGAAGACGGGCCTAAAAATCCGTATAAGGGCACATCGATGAAGTTTCTGGTGTTGGCTACTGACGCCCCGTCGGGGGCTGATGCTGGAAGTTAAGGAAGAAGGGCGATCCGTAAGGGCATACGGGCGTTGACCCAGCTTCCGCGGAGACCCGGATTGGTGGTGTAAACATTACTACCCGGGGTTAAACCTGTGATGCGGTTATCAAATGCTGTGTACAGTGTAGCCTGCCTTGAGTTGATATGGAGGAAATGCCATTTAAAAAGTGTTTAATACTGCGTACGGGTATAGATGCTTAAGGTAAAAAACCATGTTGGCAATAAAGACTAAAAACCGGAATTGTGCTGTTGAGGAAAGCTCCTAGGCTGAAATCAAAGGTAATATGGGGATTATAGTGTAGTTTTTTGGTAATCCGGTCGAACTGTTGGTAACAACGTTTCGTGTATGCTAAGGGGAAACCGCTCTTTCGGCGACGGGGAGTCATACACGGGGAAATCCTACCGGACTTTATGCTGCAAGGTCTACTCATATTATCACCACCTTATTTTTTAAATATTATGAAAGTTATAAAATATTGGACAATTAAAATCTTTTTTATCACACTGATAATTTCGGGCGGAGCTTCGGTTGCGACCGAGTATTTCATTTCTAACATGTCTATTGTTGCGGCGGTTGCAATTTTAATCTCACTCGTTGCGGTGGGCATAATTTTTGACACGGTAGGCGTTGCCTTCGCAAGTTGCGAAGAAGCGCCGTTTGTTGCGATGTCGGCAAAAAAAAATAAAAAGGCGCATTATGCGCTTAAACTTTTAAAAAACGCAGATATAGTTGCAAATTTTTGTAACGACGTTGTAGGAGACATTTGCGGTATTGTGAGTGGTGCGGCAGGTGCGGCAATTGCACTTAAAGCCGTTGTAAACTCTGCACCTCAAAGCGAGCTTATCATGTCTATCATCATTTCTGCATTAATAGCGGCTTTTACCGTTGCGGGGAAGGCTTGGGGGAAATCTATTGCGATGAAAAAAAGCAAGCAGATTGTTATGAGTATTGGCACAATAGTGCACTTTTTCAGCCCGGACAAAAAAAAGGCAAAGAATAATGAAAAAAAGAATTGACGTTTTGTTATACGAAAAAGGGATAGCCAAAAGCAGAGAGAAGGCAAAAGCACAAATTATTGCCGGCAGTGTTTTGGCCGATGGGCGGCCGGTTCGTTCACCTTCGGAAACATATGAAGAAGAGGGCGTTGTTGTTACGCTTAAAGAAGAGACTTGCCCGTATGTAAGCAGGGGTGGCCTGAAACTGAAAAAAGCGGTAGACAGTTTTTCGTTAGATTTAACCGGGCTTGTTTGTGCCGACATAGGCGCTTCAACCGGTGGTTTTACAGATTGTATGCTAAAGCACGGTGCGAGCCATGTTTATGCTGTAGATGTTGGTTACGGGCAGATAGATTGGGCTCTTCGCAACGATGACAGGGTAAGTGTCTTAGAACGCACAAACGCAAGATACTTAGAATCTTTGGGTCAAAATGTTGATTTTGTCAGCATAGACGTTTCGTTCATATCGTTAGCGCTTATCTTTCCGGCGGTAATACGCATTTCAACAGACGATGTTGGTGTGGTTGCATTGATAAAGCCACAATTTGAGGCCGGCAAGGAAAAGGTCGGCAAAAAAGGCGTTGTACGGGATGCAAACGTGCATATGGAAGTCATTGTCAACGTAGAAGGGTTTGCCAAGCAAAACGGTCTATATTTAGAAAACCTTAATTATTCTCCCGTCAAAGGTCCAAACGGTAACATAGAATATTTGGCGTATTTCACTAAAAACATGCCTACGGAAGAAATTCAAATCCAAGAGGTGGCTCGACAAGTTGTTGATTTAGCACACGAAAATTTGAAATAATGCAGTCTTGTATATTTGCATAAAATTGTGTATAATATTCATACATTGTAAAAAAGAGGAGCGTGCTGATTTGAAATACGGTATTTATACAAATCCGGAAAAAGACATAAACCTCGTTTGGACTCGTAAACTCATAGGGCAACTGAAAAAATCAAATCACAATATTTGTTACGATGCAGACACGGCAAACTTGTTGTCTTTGGAAAGTTATGAAGACGCAAAATATTGCGATGTTTTATTTATTTTGGGGGGAGACGGCACAATTCTTCGAGCGGCAAGAAAATATGTTGATTATGGCACTGCGCTTGTCGGAATAAACTTTGGCAGATTGGGTTTTATGAGCGAAATAGGAATAGACGAAGTTGGTTTGTTTTTAGACTGTATGGAAAACAAAAGGTATACGGTTGACGAAAGAATGTTGCTTGAGGCGAAAATACCTTCGGTAAGCGAAACATTAATTGCGTTAAATGACTTTGTAATCGCCAATCAGAAGAGGGCAAAAATGGCCCATCTTGATTTGTGTGTAAACGGCATTCAGGCCGAAAACTACAACGGAGACGGCCTTATTATAGCAACTCCGACAGGTTCTACCGCTTATGCACTTGCGGCGGGTGGCCCGATTGTATCTCCGAACTTAGAGTGTATCCTGATAACGCCTATTTGTCCGCATTCGCTATATGGGCGTAGCATAGTAACAAATCCTCATGACACTTTAATGATAAAACCGGCACCGGGTCAGGGGAAAACGACAGTTTCTGCAGACGGCAGGGAAGGTGTTTTGCTTTCTTCGGAAGATACGGTCACTATTACGGTTTCAAAAAAACATGCTAAATTTATTAGATTGAATGTCGATAATTTTTTTACAATGCTAAAGACAAAACTTGCTCAATGGAACAATATCAGATAAGAAGAAGGTGCTTACAATGAAAACAAAAAGGCAAAATAAAATATTAGAACTTATTTCTTCCAAGAATATTGAGACACAAGAAGAATTAGTGGAAAGATTGCTCGATGCGGGCTTTGCGGTAACACAGGCAACTATATCAAGAGACATAAAAGATTTAAAGCTGATAAAGCAACAGTCGGTCAGCGGTGAATATTGTTACACTGTGGCAAAAAGCAGGCAATCGAGCGACATGGAATTGCTTATGCGTATATTCAGAGACACGGTGATGTCTATTGAGTATGCAAACAATTTAATTGTGATAAAAACCATGAGCGGAAGTGCAAACGTTGCGGCAGAAGCCATAGACAACCTGAATTATTCGGGAATTATGGGTACAATAGCAGGCGATAACACAATTTTTATTGCCACAATATCAAGCGAAGATTCGCAAAACATTGTGACAAAGTTTAAAGAAATTCTTGAACGGTAAAAACTATGTTATATAATTTAAATGTGGAAAATATAGCTTTAATAGATAAATTAAAAATAGAGTTTACAGATGGTATGAATGTACTCAGCGGAGAAACGGGTGCGGGAAAATCTATGATAGTAAATTCTATGAATTTAATTGTCGGGGAAAGATCTAACAAAGAAATTATTCGCTCGGGGCAAGGAAAAGCCCGTGTTGAAGCGGTTTTTTATGTTGACACGAAAGAGTACGAGGAATTATTTTCTTCGTTTGGCATTCCGATAGAAGAAGAACTTATCGTGACAAGAGAATTATCTGCCGGCGGAAAAAACACTTGCCGTATTAACGGAGCCGCAGTTAATTTGTCTACTTTAAAACATTTCATGAGCCATATTGTAGATTTGCACGGACAGCATGAACATCAATCGTTGTTAAATCCGGCAAATCATAAAGAAGTGTTAGACAGGTTTGCACATGATAAAGTTACACCCGTAATAAATAAAATTGAAGAAGAATGCTTAAAATTACAAGAAAACAACAAAAAGTTAAAAGAAATCGGGTTTGACGAAGGCAACAAAGAACAAACGATAGATTTTTTAAAGTTTCAAATAGATGAACTTTCATCGGCGCAAATTGTGCAAGGGGAGTTAGCGACGTTAAAAGAAGAAAGAGACATGCTCATCAATGCAAAAGAAATTGTGAGTTCTTTTTCTAATGCCTACGAAACATTATACGTTGGCGAAGATCAAAATATGAGTGTGTTATCGGCGATCAAAACGGCTGCCGACGCAATAGGAAAATTTTCGCACATAAATTCTTCGTATGAAGACATCCGTTCAAGATTGCTTGAAAGCTATTATGCCCTCGAAGAGACAACGACAGACATTGCCTATTTGTCTGATTCCGTGGTGTTCGACGAAGAGCGTCAGCAAGAAGTGGAAGAACGTATTTTTAAGATTAATTCGCTTAAAAGAAAGTATAATGCGGCCGACGAGCAAGATTTGCTTAATTGTATGTATGCGTTTGAAGAAAGGTTAAACCTATTAGAAAACGCAGACGAAAGGTATGCACGTATAGTTAAGGAAATTGAGCAAAACAAAAGTAAACTTTACGACTATTATATTAAATTGACCGAAATTCGCGCAAAGGCAGGCGAAGGTTTGAAAAAGTTGTTGTTGAAAGAATTGAGTGAATTGGGAATAGGTGGGGCAAAGTTTGAAGTTAGGTTTGAAAAGTTGCCGCCTAAAGATAAGATTGTTTTTTCGCAGAAAAGCGCCGATAATTTAGAATTTTATATTTCAACAAACGCAGGCGAACCTAATAAGCCTTTGTCAAAAACAGCATCCGGCGGAGAGATTTCCCGAGTTATGCTGGCGTTTAAGAATATTCTGGCAAACATCGACAAGGTATCAACCTTGATTTTTGACGAAATAGACACAGGCATAAGTGGGCAAATGGCACATGTTGTAGCACAAAAAATGGCACAGATAGCAAAACATAGGCAAATAATTTGTGTAACCCATTTAGCCCAAATTTCTGCTATGGCCGACAAAAACTACTTAATACTTAAATCATCTGACGGCAAGAAGACAAAAACGTCTATAAAGCCGCTTGATGAACAAGAAACGATAAAAGAGATATCTCGGCTGAGTGGTGGGCTGAGTACCGAGAATGCGTTGACCTTAGCAAAAGAGCTTATTGATAATGCAAAGCAGATTAAAGAAAAAATGTAGGGGTGCAAATTGAAAAGCTTTAAAAAAACGCTTATTGTTGAGCAAAACAGAAGTTATGTGCTTCAAATAAAAGAGATACTTGCAGACCATATTGATGAAGTAGAATTTTGTTTTGATGGAAAAACTGCGATAGAAATTTATGACGAATTTTGCCCCGATTTAGTTTTAGTAGAGGCAATTTTGCCGATTAGAGACGGTTTTACCCTTATGGAGCATATTGTAGAGGAAGAAGACGTAGTAAAAATTATGTTGACTTCCATGAACCATGATTTGATTATTAAGAAAGCTTCGGATTTAAAGTCTGACTATCTGTTCATTAAGCCTTACCACAACGAGACTTTTAAACAAAGGGTGATAGAAGCGGCAGAGTTTAAGTTTTCTAAAAAGAACAAGGGAATCGGCAGTTTATTCAACAAAGATTATTCGGAAGAAGTTTCCGAGGCTTTGAATATGCTTGGCATACCCGCAAAAATCAAGGGGTATAAATATTTAAAAGAAGCCTTGGAAATTGTATGCAATGATAGGGCGGCAATGAATGCAATTAACGAAAAAATTTATAGACGGATAGCGGCAGATTCAAACACTACCGCTATGTGCGTAGAAAGAAACATACGTCACGCAATTGAAATTGCTGTGCTTAGGGGGAGCCATGAATCTTATGCTTACTACTTTGGTTACAGCATAGACTCTAACAAAGGCAAACCGACTAACGGTGAATTTATTGCGGCGATCGCAGAAAAAATAAAGGATTAACAAACATTTTAAGGAGAAAAACTATGTACGAAAGAATTATATCGGCAAAAAATTATATCGAACAAAAAACAGATTTCAAACCGGAAATAGCTATTGTTTTAGGTTCGGGGTTAGGCGAATACGACAAGCAAATTGAGCCGGTGATAACTTTTAATTATGCAGACATACCGGGTTTTCCGATTTCTACGGCACCCGGCCATGCGGGGACGCTTACATTCGGCTATAAAAGCGGTAAAAAGGTTGCACTGTTTTCCGGACGTTTTCATTGTTATGAAGGGTATAGTGCGCAAGAAACGGTAATACCGTTGCGTACAGTTATATTATTGGGTGTTGATAAAGTGTTGTTGACTAATGCAACGGGGGGAATTAACACAGATTTTTCCGCCGGAGATTTAATGCTTGTCACCGACCACATCAATTTTTCTACGCATCAAGCGCTGACGGGCGAAAACATAGACGAATTGGGCGTGCGTTTTCCCGATATGTCGTTTGCGTATTCAAAAAGGTTAAACGAAATTGTAGAATCTGTTGCGCAAAAAGAAAATATTTCGCTTAAAAAAGGCGTTTACGGCTACATGATAGGACCGTCATACGAGACACCCGCAGAGATTCGCGCATTGCGCATATTAGGTGCGGATGCGGTAGGAATGTCTACTGTTCACGAAGTTGTCGCTTGTTCACATGCACGAGTTGAAGTTGCTGTTTTGTCTTGTATAAGCAATTTAGCGGCAGGGGTAGCAAAACATGCGTTGACTTGTGAAGAGGTAATTGAAGCCGGACAAAAAGTTTCGGGCAAAATGACGAATATTGTTAACGGTTTTTTATCTGAAGTTTGACCAAAACATAAAATTTATGTTACAATAGCGTTGGTATTTATTAAATTATTTGCAGAGGTGAAACAGTGAATTTTTATAATTTTTCGGATCCGAATTTCTGGCTGGGGTTGCTATACAGCATACCGGCTATTTTGCTGGCGTTATCTGTACATGAATGTGCACATGCTTATGCGGCGTATAAGTGTGGAGATCCTACCGCTCGAAATTTGGGTCGGATGACATTGTCTCCGATTAAACATTTAGACTTGGTGGGCACTATTTGTCTGTTGTTTTTTGGGTTTGGCTGGGCAAAGCCCGTTCCGATAAACAGTCGAAATTTCAAACACGGTAAAAGAGACAATGTCATAGTTTCTTTATCGGGAATAATAGCAAACTTTATTGTTGCTTTCGTAGCAACGGGCATACTTATATTGGCACTTGCATTAGGTTTTGTTAATGTCATATTCATAGGCATTATGACGCCTATAATAACAATAAACGTTGCGCTCGGAATATTCAATTTATTACCCATACCGCCGTTAGACGGTTTTCAGCTTATAAGCACATTTTTGTCGCGTAAGGCACATAAGGCTATCTCGTTTTTATACAGGTACGGTTTCTTAATACTTATTATTCTTATTATTACGGGTGTTACAAGCACAGTGTTAGGAACGCTTTCAAACTTTATCATCGGTGGTTACTTCTCATTCTATGGGCTTTTTGTTCCGGTAGAATCATTAGGATTAACTTTTTAGTTAAGAGAGGAAGGCGTTAATGCAACAAGAACGCTTCTTGTGTAAGTTATCTGAATTTGAAGGTCCGCT
>CAYJNC010000026.1:11249-12753 GCA_964371185.1 uncultured Christensenellaceae bacterium | reverse complement strand
CAACACTACTACTCAATCTGCATAATGCCGGAATTATGCAACTCGACGCCGTAACGATAGCAATGGGGTTTGCCTTAGGTGGACTATGTCAGCTGATTGCAGGAATTATGGAGTTTAAGACAGGGAATACCTTTGGCGCTACCGCATTTTGTGCTTATGGTGGCTTTTGGTGGTCCTTAATAATTATTTGGGCACATCCTTGGGCTCAATTTGAAGTAAGCCTGCAAAGCATGGGCTTTTATTTATTGTTATGGGGAATATTTACATTGTTTATGTTCATCGGAACACTTAAACAAAGCAGGGCTAATAGGGTTGTATTTTTCACCTTAACACTGCTATTCTTCTTGCTTTCAATTGCAGACTTCACCGGAAACGAAACTATTGGCATGATAGCCGGCTATGTAGGCATCTTCTGCGGTGCATCTGCATTGTACAACAGTTTTGGGCAAATATTAAACGAAACCTACGGAAAGACTGTTCTACCGCTATAATCATTGTTAAACAACTTAAAAAAGCATTGTGATAAGGTTCGCAATGCTTTTTTCATGTTCGCAAAAATATTGTTTTATGCTTATTTATGTTTCTTATTCGCACGTTATGCCTACGTTTGCGTTATCGTAACACAGGCTGATTTTTTTATTTGGCGGCACTATCAAGAAATCTTCATCATTCCACTTACCGGTTAAGAAATTTCTTAACAATGAACTGTCACCCTCCATTAAATCAAAATTCCACCCAAAAAATTCGGCCGCATCTTTTGTATACTCTTTAAACTTAGGAAAGGGAAGCTCCGGCCAGTTTATATATGTGCACCTCTCATAATGCGGCATTACCGCATAATCCACAAGAAATTGCGCATTTTCTTCTCCGTATTGTTCACAATATGCTAAATACTGCGCTTTTTCAGCCTCTTCTGACGGGGTTGCATCGTTTTCTATCCACCCGGATGTGTACCAATATGTTGCACTGTGCTTAGCAAAATAATCTTCATATTTTTGCTTTGAACCCAAAAATAGAGTTATACAATCGTGCGCCCTCGGAACAATAATAGGATACTTCTTAGAAGATAACCCTACAATGCCGTTAGAACATAGTCCGTAACCTAATAAAATCGCATCGAATTCTCTGCCACAAAATTCTTTATGAGCGGTGTGTAAATCTTCGTTATTGTCTATCTTGTCTATTTCTTCTTGCAGTGCCTTATTCAAAAGGGTAGGGGTATCGTGCAGTCCTTGTCTCATATAGGTTACGTCTACAAAGACGTCGCTATTTGCCGTTAAAAATGAAATTTCACGGTACAACACCTTGCAAGCCAACAATTTTAAGCGCATAACTATTTCTCCTGATTTAATATGATAATTAAGATGTTATCAGAGTAAAATTAATTTTGCAAGCAGGAATTAATTTTCTATTTGTGTAATTAAGTAAATTTGTGAGCAAGTTGCATATTATTATGCTATAATTATAAAAAAGAAGAGGTCAATTTATTATGATAGATATCCTA
>CAYJNC010000026.1:0-11239 GCA_964371185.1 uncultured Christensenellaceae bacterium | reverse complement strand
CTACTTGCCACCTATCAGGGCGAGTCTTATTTAAGAGTACAACTCGATTCTTTGTTTTCACAAACAGAGCAAGATTTTCATATATATGCGGCAGACGATTGTTCTACCGATAACACAGTAGACATTCTAAACGAGTACAAAGATAAATTTCCGGGCAAAATATCCGTAACTGTCAACGAAAAACCCACTACCAATGCAAAATATAATTTTTTCAACTTGCTTTCCCATTCAAAATCGGAATATACCATGTTTTGCGATCAAGACGATTTTTGGGAGGCCGATAAGATAAAACTGTCGCTTAGCGCCATTAAAAATGCGGAAGCAGACGGTTCGGCGGTGTTGCTTCATACAGACCTATCCGTAGTCAACGACACTTTGCGACCCATTCACGATTCTTTTTTCGTGTTGCAAAATTTGAACAGTGATAACAAAACACTTTCCGGGCTGATTGCGCAAAACAATATAACCGGTTGTACAGTTATGATTAATAAAAATTTAAGAGAACAAGTTCGCTACTCCGATAACATGCTTATGCACGATTGGTGGATAGGGCTTATAGCAAGTGCTTTTGGCAAAATTGTGTACTTGCCCAAAACAACAGTTAAATACCGTCAACACGGCGAAAACTCTGTCGGGGCGAAAGACGTCCGAAGTGTTTCTTATATTAAATCTAAGATATCGGACAAAAAAGACATACGTACTTCTTTAAAAAATACATACATGCAAGCACAAGGCTTCATGCAAACATACGAAGACATTATTTCGCCACAGCAAAAAGAACTTTTGCAAGCATACTCAACTTTAAACGAAAGAAATATGTTTAAACGTATGTGTTTGCTTAAAAAATATAGATGCTTTAAAACCGGTTTTATAAGAAAAATCGGCCAAATAATATACGGATAGTGAGGAAAAATATTATGAATGCAGAAATACTGTGTGTCGGTACCGAAATACTGCTCGGCGACATCATAAACACAAATGCCGCCTATATTGCAAAAGAACTTGCAAATGTGGGCATAGGAGTATACTATCAGACAGTCGTCGGCGACAACAACGACCGCTTAAAAAGCAGTTTAGCACTTGCTTTTTCTCGGGCGGATATGGTTATCATGACCGGCGGTTTAGGGCCTACTTACGACGATCTGACAAAAGAAACAGTAGCCGAATATTTCGGGCTTGAAATTGTGGTTGACCAAGAAAGTTTAAACAGCTTAAAAGAATTTTTCAAAAACATCAATAAGCCAATGACTAAAAATAACGAAAAGCAAGCACTTATGCCAAAAGGTGCGACCGTGTTTGCTAACAAATGCGGCACAGCCCCCGGTTTGGCGGTTTCTAAAAACGGTAAAACCGCTATTTTATTGCCCGGCCCTCCTTCCGAAATGAAACCTATGTTTGAAAACAGTGTAAAACCATACCTATATCAATTTTCAAACAACCTATTCTTCTCAAAAAACATTAAAATGTTTGGGATAGGGGAGTCTAACGTTGAGCATATTTTATATGATCTTATGAAAGAGAGTACTAACCCTACCATTGCCCCTTATGCAAAAGTAGGAGAAGTTACCTTGCGTGTGACGGCGGCGGCCAAAACACAAGACGAATGCGTTGCCCTTATAGACCCGATTATAGAAAAAATCAGAGAAAAATTGGATCAATATATATTTGGCATTGACGTTGCTGATTTGCAGACCGCTCTTGTTACAAAGTTGATAGAAAAAAAATATACCATTGCCTTTGCCGAAAGTTGTACGGGTGGTTTGCTTAGTGAGAGAATCACACAGATTCCCGGTGTAAGCGATGTGTTTTCTTGCGGTGTATGTGCGTATGAAAACAGCATTAAACAGTCTGTTTTAGGAGTTAGCGAGGAAACACTTGCCAATTATGGCGCTGTAAGTGAACAAACGGCACAAGAAATGGCAGCGGGAATAAGAAAAATTTCGGGAGCAGACATTGCAATTTCTACCACAGGCATCGCAGGCCCGCAAGGGGGAACAGACGAAAAACCGGTAGGAACTGTTTTTGTAGGCATAGACAGTATTTTTGGTAACAAAGTATTAGCGCTTAATTTGGCGAACAGAAGAAACCAAAGCGAAAGAAACTATGTACGCCATATGACGGCACAAAACGCATTTTTTGCGGTCTATGAATTGTTAAAATAAAGATTTTCAATATTACAATAATAAAACGATTGCATAAATTGTGCAGTCGTTTTTGATTTTAACGCTTTTTTTATACCGTAAATGGCACTGATAGTTGTTATAATTACTTATAAATAGTATAAGAGGAGAGCAACAATGAAAATGCTAATATATGTTTTAATATTAATTGGTGTCCCTTCGGCTATACATGGTTTAAGCTATATTATTGCGTTGTTAAGCGGAGGAGACGAATATTTAATCAGGATTATTGTAGCAACAAGTTTTGCCGGTGCTTGCTCTTTGCTTAGTATACCAATGTTAAAAAGATATTTTGCCGAAAAAAAGGCCGCCTTAAATGAATCGGCGAAGAGCAAATCTGTATCGATAAAAAAAAGAAGTGTTTTTAATGATTCATACGATATAGATTCGGAAGATGATTTTGTTGCAATCCATATTGTCAGTGAAGGAATAAAAAAAAGAAATGCAAAATAGAGTTTTTATAAAAAAGTGATACTTCTTTTTTAAATCCCAATAGCCATTAAACGATAAAAGGCTTTATAAAGCGAAAAAAAAACCACCTTTTAATAAGGTGGTTGTGGCAGGGGAGACAGGCCTCGAACCTGCGACCTACGGTTTTGGAGACCGCCACTCTGCCAATTGAGCTACTCCCCTACATGTGCTGTTGTTTTTTAGCACGAAATTTATTATAATAGAAATAGTGAATTAAGTCAAGACTTAAAAGACAATAGGAGACAATTATTATGAATAATTATAAAATAGGTTTTATCGGGTGTGGCAATATGGCACAGGCAATAATCTGCGGCATTCAAAAAACCACAGACATAGGCAACATATATTTATATGACATAGACAAAAGCAAGACAGATATTTTTAAAGGTGCAAATATTTGCAGTTCGGTCGAAGGGCTTGCTTTAGCCGCCGACATCATTTTCTTATGTGTGAAACCCAACATTTTGCCAACCGTATTAAAAGAGGTGACGGCAGATGGAAAAGCATTTGTTTCGATAGCCGCCGGTGTTAAGTCGAGCGGAATTAAACAAAACTTAAAAGTGTCGGCAAGAATTATGCGAGTAATGCCAAACACGCCTATGATGGTTTCAAATGGTGCTATTTGTGTTCAGACACCTAACAATTTTGAGCAAAGCGAACAAGAGTTTGTCTACAATATTTTTTCCGATATGGGAGAGGTTTTTGAGGTGAGCGAAGACCAAATGGACACGGTTACGGGTGTAAGCGGAAGCGGTCCTGCTTATGTTTATTATTTCATAGATTCGGTTGCAAAGGCGGGGGAGGCAAATGGCCTTTCGTACGAATTAGCATTAAAACTTGCCACGCAGACTTTTATAGGTGCTTGTGAGATGTTAAAATCGACCGACAAATTACCCGAGAAATTAATTTCGGAGGTTTGTTCTCCTAACGGCACTACCATAGAAGCCATGAATGTGCTTAGAGAAAAGCAGGTTGAATCTTTCATAAAGGATGCTGTAGACGCTTGTGTACGCAGATCGGTGGAATTATCCAAATGAAAAAGGTTAAGATATACAGCGATGGCGCATGTTCTGGAAATCCGGGGCCGGGCGGTTGGGCTTGCGTGCTTTTATACAAAGGTAACAGAAAAAACATTTCGGGGTTTGTTGAACATACCACCAACAACCGAATGGAACTCACAGGAGCGATGTATGGGTTGCTTGCTTTGAAAGAAAGTTGCACGGTTGAAATTTACACCGACAGTGCATACATACATAACGCCTTTGATAAAGGCTGGATAATAGCATGGCAAAGAAACGGTTGGAAGACTGCAAGCAAAAAGCCGGTTGAAAACCAAGATTTATGGAAAGAAATATTAAACCTGTGCAAAGGACACGTAGTAACTTGGTTTAAGGTTAAGGGACACGCAGACGATGAGTTGAATAATCTGTGTGATAAATTGGCAAGAGACGAAATCAGCAATTATAGAAAAAACAAAGCGTGATAATAGCGGTTAGGTAACAAAGACATAAGATGAAAACTGCGCTAACGGGAACGAGTCAACTATTCGTAAAAGACAAGTTTTACGAATAGTTAAATAGGATTAATACTCTTTCTTCTATAAAAATGCATTTATATAGCCAAAAAGCATATTAATCTGCTAAACTGCTGTTTTGTATATAATAAGTTTTGAATAACCCGGTTTATGCACCAACCAAAATGATTATATCAGAATTCAAAATATATTTGGAGAAAATAGATGAGCAATAAAAAAAATGTACACGAAGATTATCATAAGGAGCTTCATCATAACAAGACGCAAAAATTGCGTGAAATTCTGAAAGAACTACCAAGTTTTGTCAACGGTTTTTTTATTGCACTTGAAAACAATTCCACCATACTGACACGAGTAAATTACGCGGGCGACCTGACCATATTTTTTAAGTTTTTAGTCGGCGAAGTCCCCTACTTTATGAATAAGAGCATATTATCTATCAACAAGTATGACTTGTCAAAAATCACCATAGATGATTTATATATGTTTTTAGACTACTTAAACTTATACTCAAATGACGACGAGAAATTTATAGAAAATCATGAGAGGGGCAAGGCAAGAAAAATAGCTTGTCTACGCACTTTTTTTAAGTATTTCTACAAGAAAGGCGATTTGGATCAGAATATTTGTCAACTGTTAGACACCCCTAAACTACATGAAAAACCCATCGTCCGATTAAACAAAGAAGAGGTGCGTGCCTTGCTTGACGTCGTAGAAAAAGGTGAAAATTTAACAGAAAAACAGCAACAATATCACAAAAAAAACGTTGTCAGAGACACTGCGATGCTTGTTATGTTTTTAACTACCGGAATCAGAGTTTCTGAGTTGGTTTCGTTAAATGTTAAAGACATAGATTTTAAAAACTATTCATTCGCAGTTACCCGCAAAGGCGGCAACCGTGTTTTGCTATATTTTAGCGACGAAACCGCAGTAGCACTTGCCGCTTATTTGGAAGAACGAAAAACTAACGGTACTTACGAAAGCAACGCACCTTTGTTTATCTCCCTACAAAAAAATCGTATAACAGTAAGGGCTGTGGAAAACATGGTGAAAAAATACGCAAAAATTGCCGCTCCACTAAAGAATATTTCTCCACATAAGTTGCGTAGCACTTTTGGTACTATGCTTTATGGTGAAACGGGCGATATTTATTTAGTCGCCGATGTTTTAGGACATAAAGACGTCAATACCACTCGAAAACATTATGCCGCCATGGAAGAAGAACACAGAAAAACCGCTTCTTTGGCAATTAAACTTAAAGACTGAAAAAATAACTATTTAACAACATAAAAAAGACAGCACTACACACTTCTACGCCGTCTTTTACATTTTAAATTTTATTGAACGTATGTTCACTTTGCTATTTTATTCGTTTACCTTGCTTAATTCTTCTAAGGCATACAATATGCCTAATTTCGCGTGTTCATAAGTAAGTGCTCCCTGCAGAAAAGCCGCATACGGTGGACGTATCGGGCCGTCTGCCGTAAGCTCAAGTGATGCGCCTTGCACGAATGTTCCGGCTGCCATAATAACCGGGTCGTCGTATCCCGGCATGTCCCACGCATAGGGCACAACATGGCCGTCTATTGCCGACGCCTTTTGAATTCCTCGCACAAAAGCCGTAAGAAGTTTTTCGTCATAAAATAAAATAGACTGGGTTATGTCACCCCTGATTGCATCTTTTTTAGGGTAGGTTGTATACCCTAATTTTTCAAACACCGCCGAAGCCAATACAACACCGTATAACGCCTGTTTAACTATGTGCGGCGCCATAAAAAGTCCTTGATAATAAGGTTGATAACCATAGGCATACGATCCTATTTCCATTCCGATTCCGGGTGCGGAAAACCTGTTGGCTATTTTTTCAATCAATTCTTTTTTGCCGGCAATATAACCACCGGTCGGCGCAAGCCCTCCGCCCGGATTTTTTATCAGAGAACCGGCCATAACATCAGCGCCTACCTGTGTAGGCTCTTTGTCGCATACAAATTCCCCATAGCAGTTGTCTACAAAGCATAATATATTCGGATAATCTTTCCTTATCGTCGATATGATTTGCGCAATTTCATCCGTAGTGAATGCGTTTCTCAAATCGTAACCGGTCGAGCGTTGGATGTATATTAATTTAATATTATCATTGTTTTTAAGTGTTTCTTTCGCCTTTTCGTAATCGACATTGTAGTCCTTTGTTAAAGGCACAGATATAAATTCTATGTCGAAATCTAAAAGTGCACCGGAAGCACCCTTAAATGTGTTTTTTAGCGTGTCGTACGGGTCCGCAGTAAGCGATAACACCGCCTGACCCGGCCTCAACAATCCAAACAATGCTGTCGAAATTGCATGAGTTCCACTCATTAGCAACGGAGACACAATAGCATCTTCGGTGCAGAAAACATCGGCAAAGACAGAACAAAGTTTGTCACGGCCTTCGTCGCCGTAACCATAGCCGGTTGACGGGTTAAAATGTCTGTTTGATACTTCATTTTTTTTGAAAGCATCAATAACCTTAAATTGATTGATTTGCGCAATGTCAGCATACATTTCAAAATATTCTTTTGCGCCTTTTTCACATTCATACAAAAGCTTGGTATTCACAGGATTTATACGAAAATTTCTTTCTAAATAACTCGCAATATCCATCTTTAAGCCTCTTTGTTCTCGTAATAGTCTGCTAATGAAATCGCCTTAGCCGGTGTTATCGTAGAAATCGCATGTTTGTAAATCACCGTTTGTCTGCCTTCGCTTTCAATTAAAATTATGAAAGAGTCGTAACCATGAATGTAGCCTTTAATTTGAAACCCATTTACTAAATGAATTGTTACCTGCATTCTTTCTTTGCGCAGTTCATTTAAGAACATGTCTTGCATTGCAATATTTTTTTGTTTCATACCCCTACCACCTTATCGTTAATTAATTTATTTTTCAATTCGTTTGCCGTCGGATACTTTATTACATCGTACCAATTAATAAAATCGTCCCTTAAAAACCATGTTAGTTGCCGCTTTGCAAACCTTCTTGTATTTTGTTTTATGTCATCAACCACATTTTCAATTGTTTTTTCACCTTTGAAATATGGTTTAAATTCCTTATACCCAATTCCTTGCATTGAAACAAGTTCACCGCCATATTTTTTGTATAAGGTTTCTACTTCATTTTGCAATCCCGATTGCATCATGATGTCTACCCTTTTGTTTATTCTATCGTATAATATAGACCGTTCACAATTCAAACCGATTGCTACAAAGTCATATTTTGTATTTCTCTTATTAAAGTCATATACTTCTTTTTTATTTCCGCTTTTTGCAATTTCTATTGCCCTTATAACCCTTTGTTTGTTATTCGGATGAATTCTTTCGGCCGACTGTGTATCAAGTTCACGCAACATGTTGTAAAGTTCGTTTGATTGCAACGCCGACAACTCTTCTCTTAAAACCGGGTCGTAATTCCCCGGTCCAAAGTCTAAAACATGCGTTAGAGAGCGTAAATACAGCCCTGTGCCCCCCACTACAATAGGCATTTTATCACGAGAAATTATTTCTGCAATTTTCTCGTTTGCCAGTTCTTGAAACTTTGCAACCGAATATTCCGCATCCGGATAGACTATGTCTATCAGATGGTGCGGTATCCCATCCATTTCTGCTTTTGAGGGCTTTGCCGTTCCAATATCCATTTCCTTGTAAATCTGCATGGAATCGGCAGAAATTATCTCCCCGCCTAATTCTTTTGCCAAAGAAATTGAAAGCGCAGTTTTTCCGGTTGCGGTTGGCCCTAAAACTAATATCACTTGCTTTTTCATACTATACGTTTAAATCCTTTTTGGAGTTGGTTTTTTGTTATTGCTATTGCTATCGGCCGTCCATGTGGGCAAGTTGGCATAACATCGGAATTGGTCAGCTCCGATATCAATGCGTTGATTTGCAGTTCCGACAACGCGTCTCCGCCCTTTATGCTACTCCTGCAGGCGGCTCGTATAACCTTTTCCCTTAACAGCACAACATCTTTGTGATTATTTTTAATCTCAAACAACACATCGTCAATAAGCGTGTTGCTATCTACCTGCCCTAAAACTGCCGGCAATGCAGAAAATTTAATGCTGAGTGGCCCAAATTCTTCTGCGCTAAACCCAATTTCTTCTAAAAATTCCATGTTTTCCATTAAACGGTCGTAATCTGCCTGATTAAACTGAACAATAACAGGAATTAAAAGCTGTTGAGCATATCTTTCGCTGTTCTTTAACTGATTTTTTATAGCTTCATAAGTAATTCGCTCATGGGCCGCATGTTGGTCGATAAAATACAACGTGTCGGCACTTTCGCACACGATATACACGCCAAACGCCTGCCCTAACACCTTATAATTAATCATTTCCCTAACGTCTTGAATCTCTTCTTGCACTACTATCGGAGATTTTTCAGCCGCAATTTCTTCTAACACCTCTTCAAACTTGCCGGAAGGGGCGAACATCACGGAATCTGCGACGTAATTATCCTTTTTTTCTGCGTCCTCCAACTTGCTATCATAATCAGCCATAATTTGCTCGGCACTGTTGCCAACGCCGATCGGTTTTTTATACAGCCTGTCTGCACTATTCAAAGTCGGCATTGCAACACTTTCTGTCGCTCTTTCTTCTACCATAGATAACGAAACAGGTTTGCTTTGTTCTTGCTTAATATAATCGGAATGACCTTTTTTTACATCGTTGTTTTGTTCGTCTATTATATTTAATATGGGAATTTTGCTCCCTTTAAGTGCTGTTGCTGTCGCCCGAGTCAAAGCGTCTAAGACAAATGACTCCCTAAAAAACATTACCTGCAACTTGGTTGGATGAACATTTACGTCCACAAAATCATACGGTAACTTAATGTTTAATACCGCAAAAGGATAATGAGATTTCAATATTCTTTCTCCGTATCCGCGTATCAACGCCTGCTGCAGCTGCTTAGACTGTATGTATCTACCGTTCAAATAAAAAAGCATGTTACCCATATTCTTATACAAAAAAGTAGGGTTGGAAATAAAACCCTCTACAAAAATATTTTCATATTCATAACTTACCGGCATAATTTTTGTGTATATGTCTTTACCAAACACCGTTGCTATCGCCTGAGTTAAATCACCGTTGCCCGGGCTCTGATATATTGTCCTGCCGTTGTTTATATATTTAACCGCTAAATTAGGATCTGATAGTATTATCTTAGATACTATGTTTGTTATTGCAGACGCTTCCTGCCCTGCACCCTTTAAGAATTTTTTTCTTGCCGGAACATTATAGAACAAGTTTTCAATAATGACGGTTGTGCCCTCGGGCAACCCGGCAGAAGTTAGGTTAACTTCACCGCCCCCGGATACACTTAGTATCGTACCCATGTCAGCACCTTTTTGCTGTGTGCGTATTGTTAGCCGTGCCACCGAAGACATACTAAAAAGTGCTTCACCCCTAAATCCTAAGGTTCCGATAGACAAGAGGTCTGAATATTCTTTTATTTTGCTTGTGGTATGCTTTTTTATTGCAAGCGGAACATCTTCTGCGTGTATGCCACTGCCGTTGTCGGTAACACGAATAAGCTCTTTGCCACCGTCGGAAATTTCTATTGTCACGGCGGTAGCGCCTGAATCTATTGAGTTTTCAAGCAACTCTTTTACGACTGCGGCAGGGTTTGTAATAACCTCCCCTGCCGCAATTCTCGCCGCAATTGTTTCGTCTAATATATTTATCCTACTCGCCATATTCTTGCAATTCCTTCTTAATATTCGCCAATAAATTCAACGCTTCAAGCGGTGTTAAGGTGTCGATATTCATATTTTTAAGCTGTTTAACGCAAGGCGGAAAAACAGTTTCTGCAACCGTTTTTTCCTCACAATCACTGTTATCTATTAAAATAGACCCTTCGTATGTCTGCAACTTGTTGAGCAAAATCTTAGCCTGCTTGATAACATCACCCGGCACACCGGCAAGGCGTGCAACCTCTATGCCAAAGCTTCTGTCGGTGCCGCCGTCTATAATTTTATGAAGAAAAACAATCTCGTGCCCAATTTCTTTTACCGCAACCGAACAATTATGCAACCCGAACTGTTCTTTTTCAAGCTCTATCAACTCGTGATAATGAGTCGCAAACAGTGTTTTTGCACCGATGTTTTTCAGAATATATTCTGCACTTGCCCAAGCAATAGAAAGGCCGTCTACGGTGCTTGTTCCCCTGCCGATTTCGTCTAATATTAAGAGACTATTTTTTGTTGCGTTGTTTAAAATGTTTGCCAGCTCATTCATCTCAACCATAAAAGTACTTTGTCCGGAAGCCAAATCATCCGATGCCCCCACACGAGTAAAAATCCTGTCTACCGTGCAAATTGAAGCACTTGTCGCCGGCACAAAACTACCCACATGAGCCATCAGCACGATTAGCCCAATTTGCCTCATATATGTACTCTTACCCGCCATGTTTGGGCCTGTTATAAGCAACATATTATGGTTTTCGCCATTTAGTTTTGCGTCGTTTGGAACAAACTCGCCTTTCATCATCTTTTCTACTACCGGATGTCTGCCGCCCGTTACAGCAATTTCATTGCCTGTCGTAATACTCGGACGAACAAAATTATTCTCAAATGCCACCCAAGCAAAAGACTGCAGGACGTCTATGCTCGCAATTATTTGGGCACACGTTTGTATACGTGTTATATTTTCTTTAAGAACCTCTCGAATAGACAAGAACACCTGATATTCTAATTGATGCCTCTTTTCTTCTGCACCTAAGATGGTGTCTTCCATATCTTTTAATTCTTCTGTTATATATCTTTCGCAATTTGCAAGTGTTTGTTTGCGTAAATATCTGTACGGCACTAAATTTAAGTACGATTTTGTAACTTCTATGTAGTAACCAAAAATTTTATTGTATCTTATTTTTAAATTTTTAATTCCGGTCGCTTCTTTTTCCTTGTTTTCAAGCTCTGCCAACCAACTTTTGCCGTTTAAAGACGCAGTAATCAAACTGTCTATCTCGCTGTCATAGCCTTTTTTTATTATGTTGCCTTCCGTTAAAGAATTAGGCGCATCTTC
>CAYJNC010000025.1:0-13097 GCA_964371185.1 uncultured Christensenellaceae bacterium | reverse complement strand
GTTAAATCGAGCTCGCTTGTTTGCAAATCTACTTCGATATGGCGGTTTGTGGTAAGTTTGGACAACACAACTACCGTCTCAATATGGGTGGTTTGGGGGAATAGGTCTACCGGTTGGGCAACTGTTGCCCTGTAGCCTATTTCTTTTAGTTGCGCTATGTCGCGAGACATAGTTGCCGGATCGCAGCTTACGTAACCTATTTTTTTCGGGTTGGCTTCGCCTATTTTTTCTATTAATGATGCACTTAAACCCTTTCTTGGCGGGTCTACGATTATTATATCGGGACAGACTGTTTTTAAGAGTTCGTCTATTTCTTGCTCTACGTCTCCGCATCTGAATGTTGCATTTTCGATGTCGTTTAGGTTGGCATTGAAGTTGGCATATTTTACAGCCTCTTCCACTATTTCTATTCCGTACACGTGTTTTGCACGTTTTGCGGCTACGAGTGTAATGGTACCTATGCCACTGTATAGGTCTATCACCGTATGGGTTTTATTTACCTCTAAAAGTTTAAGTAAATTTTTATACAACACTTCTGCCTGGAGTGTGTTGACTTGTAGGAAACTTTGGGGGCCAAAACGAAAGATTAGGTCGTTAATTTCTTCTTCTAAATAGTCTACACCGTGTATAAGGATGCTTTTTTCACCCAATATAACATTTGATTGTGCAGTGTTAATATTTAACATTATTGATTTTAATTTGGGCAACAACAGCGTGAACAGCGAAATTAGATGATTTTGCTTGGGTATAGATTCGCCGTTTATTACTAATATTAACATGGTTTCGCCTTTTAGGTTTGTTCGTGCTACCACATGGCGTAAAAGCCCTTGGTTAGTTTGCTCGTCGTATATAGATACATTATGTTTCATTATCCACACTCTGAGTTGTGACAGTATTACCGCCAAATCTGCGTGTTGGATATGGCAATCTGCCGTGTCTACAACATCATGGGAGTGCTTTTTATAACAGCCGATGTCTAAGAGTTCGCTTGTTTTACGAATGGGGAAAGCCGCTTTGTTGCGGTATCTGTATTCATTTTTAGATGGTAGGGGGAACAAAACGGGCACTTCTTGGCCGGCGATTCTTTGTAGGCAGTTTTGCACGTTGTTTTGTTTTGCCTCAAGCTGGCCTATGTATGACAGATGAAGAAGCGAACAGCCGCCGCATTTTGAAAACACATTACAGACAGGTTTTCTCCTGAAGGGGGAGGGGGTTATTACCTGTTGTAATTTTGCAACCGCATAGTTTTTCTTCAGCAAAATTATTTTAGCCTCGACAGTTTCGCCCGGCAACGCACCGTCGACAAACACCGCCATGTTTTCGTGGCGTCCTATGCCGCTGCCGTCTTTTGTTAGGTCGTCTATATTTATTGTAACAGTATCATTTTTTTTCATGTTAAACTCCTATGTTTATTTATATATTTATTATATCAAAATTTCGCGAATTATGTTATATTATATTTATGTGAAAAATTAACAAAAAATGTGCGATAGGAGATAAATGTATGAAAAAAGCTGTAATGTACGGAGCGGGCAATATTGGTAGAGGGTTTATTGGCAAAGTATTTTCAGAAAGCGGATACAGTGTGTGTTTTATAGACATTATGCAAGAAATTATAGACGCTTTTAATAAGGATAATTGTTATAGGGTTAAAATTGTTTCAAACGAAGGAGAAACTGTTTGCAATGTCCCTAATGTTTATGCTGTAGATGCAAAAACAGATCGTGCTATTGAAGAAATTGCAAATTGCGATATTATGGCTACTTCCGTTGGGGTTAATGTCCTCAAACTAATTGCACCTACGATTGCAAAAGGCATTGTTGAACGTATGCGAATAAATAAAGGGCCGTTAGATATTATACTTGCGGAAAACCAACTTGAGGCAGACGTTTTGATGAGAGGGTATATATATGAATGTTTAGACGCAGAGCAAAAGAATTGGGCAGATAAAAATTTAGGGCTGGTTGAGGCCTCTATCGGGCGGATGGTTCCTAAGCTTTCGGAAGAGGAAAGAGGGGGAGACGTGCTTTTGATTGCGGTGGAGGAGTATGCAACTTTGCCTGTCGATAAAGATGCGTTTTGTGGGGAAATACCCGACTTAGTGGGGCTTGTTCCTTATAGCCCATTTGGTTTTTATATCAAGCGTAAGTTGTTTATTCATAACATGGGTCATGCGCTTTGTGCATATTTCGGACATGAAAAAAATCTGACATATATATATGAGGCGGCCGAATCGCAAGAGATTATTATGGCGGCAAAAGATGCTATGATGATGATAGCAAATGCGCTTAGCAAAGAATATGGTGTGCCGATTTCCGAGGTGGAAGAAAATGTCGACGATTTACTCGTTAGATTTAAGAACAAGGCATTAAAAGACACGGTTGCCCGAGTGGGTGCCGATCCGATTAGAAAGATTAGGATAGACGATCGTTTGGTGGGTGCCGCACTTTATGCGATAGAAATGGGTCAAATGCCTATGGGAATTGTGCGTGGTATTGTTTCGGCGCTTAGGTTTGACAATGCCGATGACGCATCTGCGCAAAAATTGCAGGCCGACTTGAAAACGCAGGGAATTGAATTTGTTGTGAAAGAATATATGGGGCTTGATTTGGATAGTGAATTGGCAAAAATGATTGTGAGTGAATACAATAAGAAATAGATATTTATTAATAATATATGAAGGAATAAAATTTTAATAATCGGAAATTTTGTTTGTGCTATTGAATTAAGATGAAGGTTGTTAAATTATATGTTGATTTAGTTTAATGTATAGGTAAGAACATAAAATGAGGTGGCGATATGTTGTCGGGTAAAATACAAGGTGCGATTTTTGGCTTTGCGGTGGGCGATGCTTTAGGGGTGCCGGTTGAGTTTATGGATAGGGAGGTTTTGCGAAAAAATCCTGTGACCGATATGCGTGAATTCGGTACACATAATCAGCCGATGGGGACATGGTCGGACGATACTTCTATGACACTTGCGACGATAGAGAGTTTATCCGGAGGGTTTGACGTAGAAGACATGATGAATAAGTTTTCAGATTGGTTGAACGAAGGGTATATGAGTGCGACCGGTGTGGTTTTTGATGTGGGTATCGGAACTTGTAGTGCGTTGAAAAAATTTAAAAACGGTGTGCCTGCGCTAAGCTGTGGTGGCAGTGATGAATTCGACAACGGAAACGGTTCGCTTATGCGTATATTGCCTATAGCTTTTTATACTTTTGAAATGTCTTTTGAAGAAAGGGTTAAGATAATTGAAGACGTTTGTATGCTTACACACGGGCATGTGCGTTCACATATAGGCTGTTGCATATATGTGCAATTTGCGATAGAGTTGCTAAAAGGTAATCCTAAGGAAAAGGCAATTAGAAAAGCCATAAAGAAAGTTAGTGATTATTACGAAGATGAAGCCGAACTTAAAAGTTATAAGAGAATTATCGACGGAGAAGTTTTCCTGCTGAGCGAAGATGAGATAAGTTCGAGCGGTTATGTGGTTCATACTTTAGAAGCGGTGTTGTGGGTTCTTTTTTCTACGGACAATTATAGGGATTGTGTGTTGGCGGCCGTTAATTTGGGTAGTGACACTGACACTGTTGGTGCGATTGTAGGTGGACTTGCAGGCATCTGTTACGGAATGAAAAGCATACCCGAAAGCTGGGTAAATGTTGTTGCAAAGGCTGATGAAATTAAGCGGATTTGTTCTGATTTTGCCGATTCTTTGAGCAAAACACAAAAAAGCCGGAGATCTTTCTGACTTTTTGTGTTAAGGGTTATACTATTGTTGTGGATTAACCGCAAAGAGCGGGTGGTATTTCAAAATATGTCATGCTTTTGATAGCGGATGATTTATAAAATCCCCAAGTTTTGTCGTCTCTGTTCATGAGGGTGTTGAAAACTATCAGACCAAAAAACATACCCGAGTGTTTTTTGTTTTTTCCACAGGCGTAGTATAAGGGTTCAAAAACTGTGCCTGTCCAGTTGTTGCCGGGTATCCAACCGGCGGTGTTTATTGTGTTGGAATCTATTTTCTTGTTGATTGCATTTATTATTTTTAAATAATCCGCATCTGAAATGTGGCTTTTCCAATGTGAAAATTCTTTTGCGTGGGGCAAAGTTTTTATGCGTTTCCCCGAGTTTATTGAAAGTAACATACTATTTCTCCTTTACTGTTTGGTATAGTTGAACATTTGAAGAATTCTTTCCGTTTGCACACACGCCGCTTACGCCGTTTCTGCTGACTAAACGGAAAAAGTTTCGTCCTAATGACAGTTTTATGCCTCTTGGTATTTTTTCCCATTCGGGGAAGAGTGATTTTATGGTGTATGAACTGCCTACGGGTTGTGCTTGGGATTTTTCTATTAATTCTTGGTACCTGTCTTCAAAGGTGTCGCCTATTATTGGATTGCGCTTAACATATTGAGAAATACTTATTCCGGCTTCTTTCGCCTTAATCTTTACCTCTTCATACTCTGCATCTGTTAGTGTTACTGATATGGTCATTGACATGTTTCCTTTCTGAATTACATTGTAAATATTTTATGACTTAATATTAACACACATAATATTAAGTGTCAATATAATTTTTAAATTTTATATTTTTGTGATGGTGAGGAAGGGTAATAATTTGTTTGGGTAAAAAAAAAAATCCTCGGCAGGATAATTGCCGAGGATTTAAGTTTAGGTTGATTATTGGTTTTGTAAGTATTTGTGCATGGCTTCTGCCGCAACTTTTCCGGCACCCATTGCAAGAATAACGGTTGCAGCGCCTGTAACTGCGTCTCCGCCGGCATATACACCGGGAATAGAAGTCTCGCCGGTTTGCTCGTCTACTATTATGCCACCCCATTTTTGCGTTTGCAGCTCGGGTGTTGATTGCTTAATGAGTGGGTTTGGCGATTGCCCGATTGCAACGATAACGGCATTTACGTCTAAAACGTATTCACTGCCTTCTACCACAACCGGTCTTCTTCTGCCGGAAGCGTCCGGTTCGCCGAGTTCCATGCGCACGCATTTCATTCCCTCAACATTACCCCTTTCGTTGCCCAAAATCTCTATGGGAGCGGTGAGCAGGTGGAAATCTATGCCTTCTTCTTTTGCGTGGTGAACTTCTTCTAACCTTGCAGGCATTTCAGCCTCCGAACGACGATAAACTATGTATACTTCGTTTGCACCTAACCTTTTTGCAACACGTGCGGCATCCATTGCCACGTTTCCACCGCCGATAACGGCTACTCTGTCGTAGGCTTTCATGGGTGTGTCGTAGTCGGGATATAGGTAGGCATACATAAGGTTTGAACGTGTAAGGAATTCGTTTGCCGAGTACACGTCGTTATGTTGTTCGCCGGGTATTTTCATAAATGAAGGAAGGCCGGCGCCACTGCCTATGAAAATAGATTCGTAGCCATCTTCTTTTAGTTCTTCGATGGTTAGGATTTTACCTATTACCATGTTTAATTTGATTTCTACGCCCATTTCTTTTAAGGCGTTTATTTCTAAGTCAACGATTTCTTTAGGCAAACGAAATTGCGGTATACCATATTTTAAAACTCCGCCCGCAGTGTGAAAAGCCTCGAAAATCGTTACGTCGTAACCTAATTTAGCCATGTCGGAAGCGCAAGACAAGCCGGCAGGACCACTGCCTATTACAGCCACTTTTTTGTTTTGTTTTTCGGGAAGGCTGTCTTGTCCGCAAGCGCCTTGGCTTATTGCATAATCGGCAACAAAACGCTCTAAGCGACCGATTCCGATAGATTCACCCTTCTTGTTGCGTACGCAAAATTGTTCGCACTGTGATTCTTGGGGACAAACTCTGCCACAAACCGCAGGTAAACCGTTGGTTTTGCTTAAAATTTTGTAAGCCTGCAAGAAATTGCCGTCTTTTATTTCGTGAATAAAGCCGGGGATATCTACATTAACCGGACAACCGGAAACACAGGGTTTGTGTTTACATTCAAGACATCGAAGGGATTCTTCCTTTGCGTTTTGTGCAGTGTAGCCCATTGCAACTTCGTCAAAAGAATTGACGCGTACTTCGGGTGCTAACTCGGGCATTTTTGTTTTTTGCAAAGACATATTTTTTTCCATTACTTATTTTTCCTCCGCCATCTTGATAAGGTTACAGTCTTCTTCTTTCTCTTTTAAATGGTCGTACATCGAAAGCCTTTTCATTGCTCCGTCAAAATCAACCTCGTGACCGTCGAAATCCGGGCCGTCTATACAGGCAAATTTAGTTTCGCCTCCGACTATCAATCGACATCCGCCGCACATACCCGTGCCGTCTATCATAACGGGGTTCATGCTAACGAGAGTTTTTATGCCATATGGTTTTGTTAGTGCAGAAACAAATTTCATCATGGGGATAGGGCCTATTGCTACTACGATATCGTATTTAACACCCGCTTCAATTTGTTTTTGCAAAACATTGGTTACAAAACCGTGTTCTCCGTATGAGCCATCGTCTGTTGTTATGTATAGGTTGTCGGTGACTGCCTTCATATCGTCTTCAAGTATGATAATATCTTTTGTTCTGAAACCGGCTATCATGTCTACCGAAACTCCCATGTTGTGTAGGTGTTTTGCCTGTGGCAGTGCAATTGCACAACCTAAGCCACCGCCTATAACCGCTGCCTTTTTAATTGATGTGTCGAAATGAGAAGCAACCCCTAAAGGTCCAACAACGTCAAGAATATTTTCGCCTTCGTTTAATGCGCCTAATTGCAGTGTACTCTTGCCTACTTGGGCAAAAATAATGGTGATAGTTCCGCCTTCACGGTCGTAGTCTGCGATTGTGAGCGGGAATCTCTCGCCTTTATCGTGTGTGCGCAATACAACGAATTGTCCGCTTTGTGCTTTTTTTGCTATAAGCGGTGCCGAAACAACCATTTTTGTAATGTTTGCCGCTAACTCTTGCTTTTGTGTTATTTTAAACATTTAATCATACTCCTCCTTAGGGATATTACCATAAATCATATATATATTTATTGCTTACAATATTGTATACCGAATATTCAATATTTTCAATATAAAACATAAAAAAATACGGTTAATAATTATTTGAACGTTTGTTCATAAAATTTTAATTAATGTATTGCATATGTTGAAATATGCTGTATAATAACATTTATAGTAATTTAAGAGAGGTAATTGTAGATTGAGTAGTGTGACGGATAGGCGAGCGCAAATGATGGGAACGGCAAAGGTTCCGGTGGCAATAGTTAGGTTGGCAATTCCCGCAATTGTCAGCATGTTGATATTATCTATATATAACATGGCGGACACATATTTTGTTAGCCTGGTGAGCGAAGGTGATTTAGAGGTAGCCGCAGTTTCGGTGTACATTCCGATAATGATGTTTACACAAGCGATTTCTATTTTGTTTGCGGCCGGCGGTGCGGTTTATGTTTCGAGGCTACTTGGCGCAGGAGAAAAACAAAAGGCCGAGCAGGTGGCTACGCTGACTGTTTGCTGTTCTTTTGTGATGGGCATAGCCGTGCTTGTATTCGGATTAATATTTATAGAACCTCTGCTATATGCTTTGGGGGCATCGTCAGAGACGATTGGACTTGCAAAAGAGTATGCAATAATAATGTTAATAGTGGCCCCGGTTCAAATGACTAACATGGCGTTTAATAATTTGTTGCGCTCGGAGGGAAATGCAGTCAGATCTATGGCGGGAATGGTTATAGGAGCGGTATTAAACATAGCGTTAGACCCAATATTTATACTTGTGTTTGGCATGGGCGTAAGCGGTGCGGCGGTTGCCACGGCAATTTCTCAATGTGTTTCGTTTGTCATATTGTCTTCAAACTATATTAGAAAATCTACGGTGGTAAAGTTAAATTTCAGAAAGCTTAAATTTGACGGAAAAATAATTGCTTTTATTACTAAAATAGGGATATCAACATTTTTAGTGCAAATATTTGCAGCTATCAGCATTGCGATAATAAACATTGTCACCGTGCAGTTCGGCGACGGCGCAATAGCCGCAATCGGTGTTGTGAACCGTTTACAATTTGTGGGCTTTGGCATTGTTTTTGGTTTCTCGCAAGGGTTTCAACCTGTGGCGGCGTACAATTTTGGGGCGCATAGGTATGATCGTTTAAAAACAGCCCTTACATTCGGAATGTTGGTTTCGGTGTTGCTTGGCGCTTGTGTTTCGGTTGTCTTTTGGTTTAATGCTCCGCAAATAACCGGCGCTTTTACGGTTGACCCTCAGGTTCATGAAATGGGAATACAGGCCCTCAGATGGTTCACGGTATCTTTCCCGCTTACCGCATTTTCGCTTATGGTTATGATGGTGTATCAGGCAATTGGGAAAGCGGTGGGTGCAACAATAGTTTCCGTTTGCAGGCAGGGGATTTGCCTTATACCGATAGTTTTGATATTCTCGAGTTTGTTCGGATTTAACGGCATATTGGCGTCGCCTGTGGCGGCCGACATTATCGCCGGTGCGATTTCTGCCGTTTTTGCGGTGCGTGCGTTGTCTTACGTTAAAAAGACAAGGATAGAACACGAACAATTGCAAGCATAAAACTTTTTAGCCATGAAAAAGGGGGGGAGTACACATGCCAAAGGTTATAGCCGATGTAAGCAAAAAAATACTTGATGCCGCGGCTGAAATTTATTTGAATGAAGGATTTGAGAAAATATCTATCCGTAAAATAGCAGAGCTTTCGGGTTTGGCAGTGGGCACTGTTTATAACAGATTCGAGCACAAGGCCGACATATTAGCCCTCGTTATTTCAAGAGAGATAGAGCAATTGAAAAATTCTATGATGCAAAAAGTTTTCGGCAAATTTCCCAGAGAGGCACTACTTGCGGTTATCAATGTGTTTATTGAACGGTCTATGGACGAAGCAAAAGACATAAGAAAGTATATATTGCTGACCGATTCACAAGACAAGGAAGTTGCAAGCATACTTGAAGGTGCTTTTTGCACAATTCGTGAATACATTCAGGAAATGATACGAAGGGTTTATTGGGAATTTGAAAAAGAAACGAAACCCGAAGAACTCGCACTCTTGGCCGAAATAGCACTCTCATTAATGCAGGTTGCGGCAAAAAAGGCGCAAGGAACGGTTGATGAACGCTCTTTGGTTGTGCACAACATGCTCATGTGCTATATTGAAAATTCGGCCGAATAAATACCGGTTTTTAGTATGTTTTAATTTTCCGATTTTTTATGAGACGTGTTGAAAAAAGCCATAATTTCGCAACTTCGTTGCCTTTACTTACATTTTAAGGTTAAAAAGCCTCGCCTTAGCAGTGCTAAAGCTACGTTTATTGCCTTAAACTGCAAGCCCATTCAACAAAATTTCATAAATCGGACTTTCTCAACATGCCCATATGAGACATGATAATTGTTTGCGAAATTAGGCATAGGTAAATTATGTTTTTTTTTACATGATTTGAAATAAAATAGGTGAATTTTTGTCGTTAATTAACATTTTTTTTCGCATTCTTTTTTTGCTCGAAAAAGAGACATTTTTTAAGCATTTTTAAGCATAAATATATTGACAAGAACACAAAAAACTTGTTACAATGAGCAAGTAAAGTGTTAATAATTAACACTAAAATGTGAAAAAGTTTTCTTGTTGGCAAATTCTAACGAGAAAACTGAAAATTATCTGTTAAACTCACAAAGCACAGCGATGCTTTGAAAATACGAGGAGGTATTTATAAATGGCCGTAGCAATAATAATGCCCCGTCAAGGGCAGTCGGTGGAGAGTTGTATCATCACCGAATGGAACAAAAAAGTTGGGGATCAGGTAGCAGTCGGAGACATATTGTTTTCTTACGAAACAGACAAAGCGTCTTTTGAAGAGGAAGCAAAAGAAGCCGGCACACTGCTTGCTATTTTAGCCGAAGAAGGGGACGATGTTCCCTGCCTTGATAATGTTGCAGTATTAGGGCAAGAGGGCGAAGACATTTCGGAGTTTCTTACACAGGGACAAGAAGAGCCTGTTAACGAAGTACCTGCAAAAGAAGAACCGGCTACAACTTCCGCACCGAGTACGCAAGAAGCACCTGCGGCGGTTGCTACGGGAGCGGTTAGTGATCAAATAAAAATTTCTCCTCGTGCAAAGGGTATTGCGAGCAATGCAAATTTAGACATCTCACAGGCGATACCGACAGGACCAAAAGGCAGAATAATCGAAAGAGACATATTGGAATTGTCTAAGAAGGGCGCATACATAACAAGTGAACAGGCAGAGCAAAAAGCAACCGCGCCTATGGCACAAAAAGCCGATGTTGCCGCATACGAAGATGTTCCGCTTACAAATATCCGTAAAGTTATAGCCAAGGCTATGCACAATTCATTGCAAAGCATGGCACAGCTTACACATACTGCATCTTTTGATGCAACGGAAATGCTTGCGTATCGCAAAAAGTTAAAAGCGAGTGCAGAAGCAATGGGACTTGCAAACATTACATTAAATGACATAGTTATGTTTGCGGTTTCAAGAGTTCTTAAAAATCATAAAGATTTAAATGCGCATTATTTAGACGATAAAATGCGTTACTTTAGCTCGGTTAACTTAGGCATGGCGGTAGACACACCAAGAGGTTTACTTGTGCCGACTGTGTTTGGTGCAGACACAATGAGCCTACAAGAGATTGCAACAAATTCAAAAGACTTGGCGAAGCAAGCTCAAGAAGGTTCTATTTCTCCCGATTACCTTACAAACGGAACATTTACAATTTCTAATTTGGGTGCATTCGGAACAGAAAGCTTCACACCTGTAATCAACCCACCACAAACCGGAATTTTGGGTGTGTGCGGTTTGCAAACACGTTTGAAGATGGTAGACGGCCAAGCAGTTCCGTACCAAGCAATGGCGCTTTCGCTAACGTACGACCACAGGGCATTAGACGGCGCACCTGCCGCTAAATTCCTTCAAGAACTTTGTCGGTCGCTCGAGAACTTCTCGGTATTGCTCGCTAAATAAGCAGGAGGTAAATAACCAACATGAATTATGATTTAGTAGTTTTGGGCGGAGGCCCGGCAGGTTACTTAGCCTGCGAGCGTGCGGCTCATGCCGGACTTAAAGTTTGTTTGATAGAGAAACGCAATGTGGGTGGTGTTTGTTTAAACGAAGGTTGCATACCTTCAAAAACATTGTTATACTCTGCAAAAATTAAAGACAGTGCGGAACACGGCGAAAAATACGGTGTTTTGTGTAAGGGAATAGAAATAGACCACAAAGCTGTAATTACACGCAAAAATAAAGTGGTAAAAATGCTTACGGGCGGAATTGCTTCTATGCTTTCCGGTTTAGGAGTAAACTGGGTGCGTGAAGAAGGCAAAATAACCGGCAGAGGAAAAGACGGTTATGAAGTTGTTGCCGCAGGCGAAAAATATGTTGGGAAACGTTTGCTTATTGCGACCGGAAGCGAGGCGGCTTTGCCGCCGATAGACGGGTTGGCAGACCGGTATAAGGATGGATTTGCGCTTACAAACCGTGAAATCTTAGACATGACAGAAGTGCCGAAAAGGCTTGCCGTTATTGGCGGTGGTGTTATCGGGCTTGAGATGGCCAGCTATTTTAAATCTGCAGGCAGTGAAGTTACCGTGATTGAAATGTTAGATGCAATCGGCGGTCCGATAGATGCAGACATTGCCGCAGTTTTGCGTAAGAACATTGAAGCAAAAGGAATAACCATAAAGACAGGCTGCAAGGTTACGCAGATTAAACAAGGCGGCGTGGTATACGAAGAAAAGGGCAAGGCGGCTACCTTAGATTGCGACAAAGCACTTGTTTGTATCGGTAGAAAGCCGAATTCACAAGGGATAGGGCTTGAGAGCATTGGAGTATTGGTAGAACGTGGGGCGGTAGTTACCGACGAGAAAATGAAGACAAATGTTCCGGAGGTTTATGCGGCCGGCGACATCAACGGTAAGTCTATGCTTGCACATACCGCATACAGAGAAGCCGAAGTTGCAATTAACAATATGCTTGGCAATAAAGACACCATGAAATACAATGCTATTCCCGGGGTTATATACACAAATCCCGAAGTTGCCGGTGTGGGTGAGACCGAACAATCTGCAAAAGAAAAGGGGCTTGATGTTACTGTTAAGAAAGTACCCATGCAGTTCTCCGGCCGTTATGTAGCAGAAAACGAAGGCGGAAACGGTTTTGTTAAAGTAATTATTGACAACAAATGGAATAAAATAATAGGTGTGCACATGATAACCAATTATTCTTCCGAAATTATTTGGGGTGCCGATGTCCTTGTAGCTAAAGAAATACCGGTAGACCAAATACAAAAAATTGTGTTCCCTCATCCGACTGTTGGGGAGATTCTTAGGGAGACGATTTTTTAAGAATAGGTGAGCATAAGATTTTAAGAGAATATAATAAAATTAGAGACTATATAAAAGGAGTATTAAAAAATGTCAAAACAAATAGCGATAGACCCAAAGGTCATGAGAAAACCCGGTACTATTAAGATTAAAGATATACCGATGAACACCTATCAAAAGACGGTTGCAGACGAGAAAGATAATTTCTCGAGAAACGAGCTTTTAAATATTTACCGTGATATGTGGGTTGTTCGTGAGTTCGAGAGCATGTTGAATTCTATCAAAACAACTAACCAATATGAAGGTATAGAATATAACCATCCGGGTCCGGCGCATTTGGGTATCGGACAAGAAGCTGCCTACGTTGGTCAGGCGTTTTGCTTGGATATCGAAGATTTTATGTTCGGTTCACACAGAAGCCATGGCGAAATTTTAGCTAAGGGTATGTCGGCGATTGAAAAATTAAGCGACGAAAAACTTGTTGAAATCATGGAGAGCTTTTTTGACGGTGAAACATATGCTGTTGTTAAAAAGTATTCTCAATATAAAAAAGTAAAAGACATGGCAAGAGAATTCTTGTTCTATGGTATGATAGCGGAAACATGGGGACGTCAAACAGGGTTTAACCGTGGTTTAGGCGGTTCTATGCACGCATTCTTCACTCCTTTCGGTGTTTATCCGAATAACGCTATCGTTGGTGGTAGTGCTCCTGTTTCTACAGGTGCGGCTTTATACAAACGTGTAAACAAAAAAAGCGGTATGGTTGTTTGCAACATTGGTGACGGTTCTA
>CAYJNC010000024.1:0-13289 GCA_964371185.1 uncultured Christensenellaceae bacterium | reverse complement strand
ACTGTTCGGATTATTTCAAACTACTCATTTAGAAAGAAATTACAAGTTAAAAAAAATAATTCTATTATAATAATTAATAATCCAATATATAATTAATTATCTGACAAATAATTTTTTATAATATAAACGGAGGATTATTTATGACACATAAAGAATATGGTCTATCCCCTTTTTTAAACAAGAAAGCAGATAGATTTCCATTATGGTATGGTGCTGCACCCGAAGTGACTCAGAATATTGTGAATGCTCTTGGGGCTAAAAGTGAGGATGAGGCTTTGTACGACATCCTTCAGATTGACTATAAAACAATTCGTCCTAAATATGTAGGAAAACAATTAGAGCAATTTGATGACGGAACTTGGATGAGTGAATGGGGTATTAAACGCGGGGGACTGCATTATGGTCAGGCGTTAGAACATCCTTTGAACGGAATGGAAACGGTTGCCGAAATATGCGAATATAAGAATTTTCCGAATCCTGATGATTATATAGTTAAAATTACAGACGAAGAGAAAAAATGGGCAGAAGATTTTTGCTTAATTGGGGGGACTTGGGCTCCTTTTTTCCATGATTCTGTGGAACTCATGGCGATGGAAGAATTCTTTTTAAACATGTATATAAATGAGCCGGTTGCGCAAACAATAGTAGATAAATGCTTCGAGTTTTATTATGAAGTAGACAGAAGAACGTTTGAGCAAAACCCAAATACAATAGATATGTATTTTATCGGAAACGATTTCGGGTCGCAACGTGCGCTTTTAATTTCGCCCGATGCATGGAGAAAAATGTATAAGCCTAACATGGCAAAGTTAATTCAGCAGGCAAAAAAGAATGGTTGTGTTACCGCAATCCATTCATGTGGAGATATTCATGAAATTATCGGGGATTTGATTGAAATAGGGGTAGATGCAATAAATCCGATACAAGTTGGTGCGGAAAACATGACACCCGAACAGCTGGTAGCGGAGTTTAAGGGTGACTGCATTTATTTCGGCGGAATCGATGAAAACGAAATATTGCAATTTGGGACAGAGCAAGAAGTGCGTAGCGAGACAAGAAGAATAATAGACATATTAGGGAAATACGGTAGATATATTGTTGCGGCTTCACATGAATACTTGTTGCCGGAAATACCTGCGGATAATATTATAGCGATGTATGACGAGGCTCGGATTTACGGTAGGTAATATTGCCATATAACATACACAATACATTTAAGAATCGAAAGGAAAATCAATAATGAGTAAAGAAAAAAAGTATAACCGGCTAAAAGCTGCACTTAACTGCGAAATGGGAGACCAAGTTGCCATCAGTGATTTTTTTTGGACAAGTTTTATGAAAAATGCTCGGATAGAGTGGGGGCAAGATGTAGACATATATAGAAAATTAGATTTAGATTACATAGTTTGCAATCCTAATATGGATCCTGTCGTTAAAGATTTTGAAATTCTTAAAGAAGAGGGGGAAGATTGCTTAATTAAAACAGGCTTTGGTGCGAAGGTGTTAAGAAGGGGAGACCTTGCAATGCCGCATTTTGAAGAATTTTCAATTAAATCTCCCGAGGATATGGAAACTTTTGTTTTTGAATCTCCGAGCGATGATAGTAGATTTTACAGAACGGGAGACGATCAGATAAACGGTCTTGGAGATGCAATAGTCAGAAACACGCCCGCTTGGATAGACAGAGTTAATTCGTATGTCGATGATTTTCCGGTTTTTGGTTCGGTTTGTGAAGGATATGAGTATGTGTGGAGATGTATGGGCACGGAAAATGCTTTATATTGGATGATGCTTGAGCCGGAAAAATTTAAGGAATTTATGCAAAGGGTAGGAGATTTCCTGGTAGAGTTAGCTGAAGCGCAAATTAAGGTAGCCGGAGGCAAACTTTCGGGTATGTATATATGGGGAGACGTGGCATATGTTAATGCTATGTTGTTTTCGCCCGAAATTTGGCGTGAAATTTTCAAACCCATTTTAAAACGTATCATCGAGGTTTGCAGAAAAGCCGATTTGCTGGTTATATATCATGGTTGTGGCGATGCTACAAAAATATATGAAGATTTTATTGAAGCCGGTGTAATGGGTTATCATCCGTTAGAGGTTAAGGCGAATCTTGATGGTGTGATATTAAAGGAAACCTTTGAAAATAGGTTGGCTTTTGTAGGCAATGTTGATGTTCGCGAATTAGAAAGCGGCGACAAGGATCGTATAAAAAAAGAAGTTCTCTATAAATTGCAAATAGCACAAGACGGTGGTTATATTTGTCAGTCTGATCATTCTGTGTCGGGAGATGTAGCGCCGCAAAGTTATGCATACATGGTAGAGCTTGTTCGTGAGTACGGAAAGCTTCCCTTAGACACCGAGAGAATTAAAAAAGAATTAGAAAATTTACAATAGGGGGTACAAGCGATGAGATATGGTCAGATAATTAAAGTTAATGAAGAAAAATTAGCGAGGTATAAGGAATTACATGCAAATCCATGGCCGGAGATTAATCGGATGATTAAAGAATGTAATATTAAAAATTATTCTATATACTATCGCGATGGTTTTTTGTTTGCGTATTATGAATATGTCGGTGAAGATTACGAAGCCGATATGGCAAAGATGGCGGCAGACCCTAAGACACAAGAATGGTGGGACGAATGTATGCCTTGTCAGCAACCTAACGACACGGCAACGAAAGATGAATGGTGGGTTAATATGGAAGAGGTATATCATTTAGATTAATGCCGAAACATACTGAATTTTAGTTCGGAGGAATAAATTTAATATTTATTCCTCCGATTTTTTGTCGTAAATATAAATGCTTGCAAGGGTGCCTTTGTTTGGAGTAGATTGGAAAAATAATCCGGATTTGTTGGGGAAATAAAGCTTGATGCGTTCTTCTACATTTTTTATACCGATTCCGCTCATGTTATGGTTGGAATGGTTGTTGGTTTGAGGCTGTTTATCGTCGTTTGAAAATCCGATGCCGTCGTCTATAACCTGAATATATACATAATTTTTGTATTTGTAGGCATATATATACAAATTACATTTTCTGCCCGAAGGTTTAATACCATGATAGATTGCATTTTCAATCAAAGGTTGAATTATTAATTTCGGAACTTGCAGAGACAAAACGTCTTTTGACACACAAAATTTAAAATCGAAATAGTTTTCGTATCTGTTTTTTTGTATTAGCAAATACATTTTACTATGCTCTAATTCTTGTGAGAGGGGCACGACAGAGGCGCCTTTTGAAAGAGATAATCTGAAAAAAGATGCAAGCCGATATGCCATTTCCGATGTAGCCACCGGATTAATCTCTGCCATCCAAACGATGGAATCTAATGTGTTATATAGAAAATGAGGATTAATTTGCGATTGCAAAGCAGACAATTCGGCCTGCCTTTTTTGCATCTCTTTAGTCGAAATATCGGCAAGAAGTTGTTTGAGTTGAACGGTCATATGGTTGAAATCTTCTTCTAAATGGCCGATTTCGTTAAGAGAACCTACCTTTATTAATTCTTCCATGTTTCCGGTTTGAACTTTACTCATATGCTGCTGTAATTGATACAGCCTAAGGAATATTTTGTTTCTCATAAACAGTGAAATAGCAATAGAAACAAGCAATGCGGCAACTATACCCAATAATATTTGCGTGTTTCTTGTGTCGGCGGCGCTTGCGTTAAGCTCGCTTATGGGTATGACGCCTACCGCATACCAATCGGTATTTGGCAATGGTTTTGAAAAAACAATATGATTTACATCAGCCTCGTTTTCTTGTATAAAGGTATTCTCGTTATTTAATATTCTGGCTGTATAGAAGTTGTCGGGATAAGGTATTTCATTTATATGAGAGAACGTAGACATTGGATGTGAAATTACTTCGCCATAAGAGTTGACAATGTATGAATATCCGCTATTGCTGAGTGATACACTATTGCAAATAGAATCTAATGCTTGTGCATTAAAATCTATGGCAACAAGTCCGACAGGCTTTGTGTTTTCTATGAGGGAAATGGGGAAAACATATGTTATTACAGGCTCTTGTGCATTAAGAATATAATCGGGGATATGCGGAGAAGTTAATATTATCTGCCCGTTTTCGAAGAAGGCTTTATCGTACCAATTCTTTTGAGTAAAGTCATACTCATCGGTGAAGGTATTATTTGATACACCGGTGAAGTTGCTATGGTTTGCCGACAAAATCACTATGTTTTCTATGTTTGATTGGGATGCTAGCAAGTTTTGCAAAAAGATTCGCATAGAATTCACTAAGTCCATATAAGTAGAGATGCTTTTTTGCTGATTATCTAACAGAGCAAAATCTATTACATTATGATTCTTAGATACGAGGGTTGCGATACTATTATAATTGCTCAACAAATTGTTTATGTTTATGTTTATTTGTTCGAATATGCCGAAAGAGTACTCTCTGTTATACTGATAAGAGTTGTTATACATTGCACCACCGCTATAGAAAGAAACTATCAGAAATGCAATAAATATACATAGAAATGTAATTAACATTGCACGTAACATAAGAGAATTTTTTAGTGTGATTTTTATTTTGCTTTTCATTTATTCTCCTATAGTGTGCGGAAATCAGATGGTGTTACGCCAACGTGTTTTTTGAAGCTGTTAGAAAAATATTGAGGATCTTTATAGCCAACCATGCCGGCTATTTCGTATGCTTTTAAATTGTTTTGCATAAGTAATTCTTTTGCTTTCTCTATCCTAACGAGTGTAACATAATCGATAAAATTCATTTCATAATGACGCTTAAATAAATTGCTCAGATAAGAGGGAGAGATAAACAAGCTTTTTGCAAGTTTAGATAACGACAAAGAAGGGTTAGAATAATTTTCGTTGATATATAACAACGCTTGGTCAATTATGTGGTTTTGCTTATTCTTACGTGTGTTATCACACTTCTGCTTCAAATCGAGAATATAATCGTGGACTATTGATTGCAGATTTGTCAAAGTGTTTGAGTGAGATATTTTCTTTTGGATTTCCCAGTCGATTTTTAAATTGCTACCTATTAGATTGCGATGAATACTGTTTATTAAATCTGAACATAACAGTCTTAAGTAGGAGATATCGTTGCTGTTTAAGCTTCGAATTTTGTCGAACCAAGAAATAAGCTCAATTGCAATAGTGTCTTGTTTCTCGTATAAAAAGACAGATGAAATTTTTTCGGCAAGCAGTAAATTTGTGTCAGGATTCAGATTTTTCTGATAGTTGTCTGTGTTGTGAAAATCGTATACCGCAAGTGTTCCGTTTAAAACTTGCTCATTCATGGTGGTAAGAGCTGTCTTATATGATTTAGACAAGTCGGCTAAAGAGTATACTTCTTTTCCGATGCTCGCAGTGCTTTCAAAAGAAAAGTCTGTGTATATTTGCTGTATTGCAATTTGTAGTTTTTGTTTAATCTCGAATCTTTCTTCCATATTTTTGCTTGTAGGCGATATGATGATTTGCATACCAGAATTGTCAAACAAACATATATCGCCGTCAACAAATAATTTTTGTAATATATTTTGCACCGCAAAACTTGTAAAAAATTTGTCGGAGGGATGGGGAATTTCAGAATATGAGATTAAAGAAACGGTATAAACGTCACCGGATAGATTAATACCCAAATATTCAAATTGAGTATTTACCATGTCTGCCGGGTAAGCATCATACAGTAAAGTCAACAAATATTGTTGTTGTAAAAAAGGCATGCTTTCTACAAGGCAAGTTTCTATTTTATGCTGTTTCTTTTTTGTTTCAGCTTTCGCATCGAGGTCGCTTTTAAGTTGCATAAGACTTGCTGTCAACATATTTGGTTTGATAGGTTTTAAAATATAATCCGAAACACCGAGTTGCATAGATTCTTGAACATAGGAAAATTCATCATGCCCCGAAAGCACGATAGTTGTTATGTCTTTATGTTTTAATCTCAATTCTTTGCATAGTTCCAGCCCGTCCATAAAAGGCATGCGAACATCGGTTAACAATGCGTCGGGAACAAACCCGTTATCTATTATCTCCAATACTTCTTTGCCATTACAGGCACCAACAACCTCAAAACCAATCTCTTCCCAATTTATTTGGGACAGAATAAGATTGCGAAGCTGATCTTCATCATCTGCAAATATTAGCCTATACATTAATATACCTCATTTAGTGTTATATATATATATAATATAGTTTTTATCAAACATTGCAAGAAAATTATTGTATTAAAAAAATATTATAACATTATTGTAAAAAATTCTATTTATTTAATTGCCGTTACATACTATAATTGCTACAAGAATTACAGAAATCTATTTAAAATAACAATGATTTTAAAATTTTATATTGCATTGGGAACAAGGAGAATTGAAGCATGAGTAATGTGGTGGAAAGAGAATTTGCCCTTGAAATGAAAAATGTAACTAAACGTTTCCCCGGAACACTTGCTGTAAATGATGTAACCTTTCAAGTTAAAAAAGGAGAAGTTCATGCATTGGTCGGAGAGAACGGCGCAGGAAAATCTACCCTAATGAAAGTATTGGCAGGTCTATACAGCGATTACACGGGAGAAATTCTGATTAATGGGAAAGTCAGGGCGTTGCACACACCTACAATGGCTAAAGAACATGGCATCGGAATGATTTATCAGGAATTAAGCCTTGCACGCAGTATTTCTATATACGAGAATTTGCTTGCGGGTAATTTGCCGAAAAAAAATGCGTTTTTTATCGATAAAAAGAAGGCAATAGAGGAATCGAAAAAACTTTTAGCTCGTGTAGGGTTAGATTATATCGATCCGGAGTTGGAAGTTTCCGAGATAAGCCAGTGTGAGGCGCAATTGGTAGAGATTGCAAAAGTTCTTGGTAATAATCCCTCGATTATTGTAATGGACGAACCGACATCTGCACTTTCGAGCGAAGAAGTGCAAAGGTTGTTTGGCATAATTGAAAAATTAAAAGAACAGGGCCTTGCAATCATATATATATCACATCATCTACAAGAAATATTTACGGTAGCAAACAACATTTCGGTAATGAGAGATGGCCAGAAAGTGGGCACGTTTGGAATAGATGAGACAGACACTAACCATTTGATAGAAAAAATGGTAGGTAAGTCTATTAACGAATTCTATGCCACACATACGACGGAATTAGGAGATGAAATTTTGTCGGTAGAAGATTTGACAAGGTGGGGATTTTTCCATCATATTGATTTCAAACTGAGAAAAGGCGAAGTTTTAGCAATTGTTGGATTGGCAGGTTCGGGCAGAAGTGAAATAGGCAGGGCCTTGAGCGGTGTTGATGCAATAAACAAAGGTGTAATTAAAGTTGACGGAAAAATAAAAGAAATTAAATCTATGGGTAATGCAATTGCCGCAGGTATCGGATACTTAACCGAAGACAGAAAGGTTGCGGGATTAGCGCTTACACAAAGTGTAGCGGACAATGTACTGACTTGCATAATAGACGATCTTGAAAAAGGACCGTTTTACAATCCCAAGAAACACAATGAGATTATACAAGAAAAAATAGATCAACTATCTGTATATCCACCGGAAGCCGAAAGAATTGTTAATAATTTCTCGGGTGGTAATCAACAAAAGGTGCTTATGGCAAAGTGGTTAGCAACGAATGTTAAAATTCTGATCTTAGACGAGCCGACAAGAGGTGTAGATATCGGAGCAAAACAAATAATACATCAGGCAATTTTAGACTATGTTGCAAAAGGTAATGCCGTAATACTACTTTCAAGCGATTTGCCCGAGGTTGTTGGACTCAGCGATAGGGCACTAATACTTAGAAAAGGTAAACTTACCGGAGAAATTGAAAAAGAAGAAATTACCGAGCATTCATTGCTTGTTGCAGCAAACGGAGAGGGGAGGCATACTTCATGAGTAGCCAAACAGAAAATGTGAAGCAAGATTTACGTAGGATGGAAATTAGTAAAGGGAAAGTAATATTAAATAAACTTGGAATATGGGTTGTGGTTGCCTGCTTGATAGTAGTTGGTGTGATAATAAATCCCGAGAGTTTCCTTAGCATCGGAAATATTAGGTCTATATTAAGTGCAGTTGCGCTTATCGGAATATCCTGTGCGGGTTTGGCGTTTATTGTTTATTCGGCAAATTTCAACGATATGTCTCTGCCGATGACGATTGCATTATCCGGCATGATGGCAATACAGATGATACCATACGGAATTGTTGCGAGTTTGCTTGTCGGAGTTGCATCGGGAACTTGCGTAGGGCTCGTTAATGGTATAATGATAGGTAAGTATCGTGCAAATCCTATTATATGGACATTGGCATTTAATCTGGTGTTGTCGGGTATTGTGCGGGTTGCGTGGCAAGGAACGCAGATTTACCCCGACGTAATGGGCGAAACAAGCGAAATGGGTATGCAGGCTGCTGAAATATTTAATTCATTATCACGCACATACTTTTTTGATGGTGCACTACCACTTATGGTAGTTATAATGGTAGTTATGTTTTTCATTGCACATATACTAATGATGCGCACAAAATTCGGTAACAAATTAAAGATAGTAGGTTCAAACTATGAAGTAGCAAGGATGTCGGGAATTAATTGTTCTAAGCAAATCATACTTGCATATGTTTTTTGCTCATTGTGTGCGGCAATAACCGGCATACTATACGCTTCCCAAACAAAAACAGGGGCATATGCAAACGGAGAAGGTTACGACTTTTCTTGCCTTACCGCAGTATTGCTTGGCGGCATGATGTTATCGGGCGGAAAAGGAACTATTGTTGGAGTTTTTGGCGGTGTGTTACTTGTTGGAATACTAAATAATATAATGACGTTGATAGGAATTCCCACCTTTAATCAATACTTAATCACCGGTCTTGTATTCTTGATTGTAGTATGGATAAACACTAATTCTGAAAGAAAGATGGGGAGAGCATAATGGAAAACATAAAAAAGAGAAAAATAAATGCCGGCGTTATAAATGAATACAGGGCTTACATATTTTTAGCCGCTGTGTTGATTGCGGGGCTATTCGCAGATAATTTTTATACAGTATATAATTTCACATCAATCTTTAACACGGTAACACTGTACGCGTTTATCGGCATGGGATTTACAATCTGTATGATTGCAGGCCACATGGATTTATCCGTAGGTTATATGTTTAACATGGGTGCAATAATTGTGCTCGGAATGTATACCTTATCGGGATTCTCTTGGCCGGTTGCCTTTATGATATCTATCGGTATCGGGGCACTGACGGGTTTATTTAACGGGCTGTTAGTAAGCAAAGCCAAAATACATTCGTTTATTGCAACATTAGGTACTCAATTCGTATTAAGAGGATTGATGTATATATATTGTAATGGTGCGGAAATAAGTGTGGGCGGAGACTTTGAATTTGCTGACAAATTAGCAGCAAAGCCCATCGAACAAATTCCGCTTTCGGTAATAGCAATTGTAACGATAATAATACTTGTGGTTATTGCAATAATCATGGCTAAAACAAGGTTTGGAAGAAACGTATATTTAATGGGCGGAAACCTTGAAACGGCTTGGCTTGCGGGAATAAGCAACAAGAACACAATAATAGTGTTTATGATGTCCGGAATCTTGTGTGCGTTTGGTGGTGCTTTGTTTGCGGCGTATCAGGGAACGGCCACACCGACAATGGGAGAAAAGGGTATAGCACCGTTGATGGTAGGGCTTACTGCAACCATAATTGGCGGTACGGATATAAATGGCGGCAAAGGAAAAGTAGTTAATACATTTATTCCAATAGTTGCAATAGTTGCTATGTTGTCTGTTCTTACTACACTCGTAGGTAAATTTGAATACCAAATCTTATTCCTTGGAATAGTGTTGGCATTCTGTGTATTGTACGAAACATTGAATAAATACAATAAATCAAAAGTGTTGGGAATCAGACCGAATTTGTTGGAAGAATATAAAAGAGAAATGGGTCGAAAAAACAGTTGAAATTTTTTGTGAAGTAGCACAAAACTAATATAAATTAAAAGGAGAAAAACTATGAAAAAGATCATTATTACTACTCTTGCAATTTTAATGGCGTTTGCACTTGTTGCATGTGCACCGGCAGAGGAAGCCGCTCCGGCAGCAGAAGCACCGGCAGCAGAAGAAGCTCCGGCGGCAGAAGAAGCTCCGGCGGCAGAGGAAGCACCGGCAGAAGAAGCTCCGGCAGCATCAGATAATTTAGCAGCATCGATAGAGCTATACGAAAAGGCTGTTGCAGAGGCTACAAGTACTGATGGGCAAATGCTAATGCCCGATCCGGTGCAAAAGGATTTCCCCGAAAGACCGTCAGATCCTGATGCTTTAGCGGAAAATGAATCCGGTAAGTATTATGATATGGAATATGTTGGTTGGGACGCGGGAGAAAAGGTGCCGGATTTACCGGTATCGCCGGCAGATGGAAGTATTGGTAAGAAAGTTATAGTTATTGTTCATGGCGATCATGCTTGGACAACAGCAAACATGAATGGTTGGGAAAAAGCAGCAGAAGCTTTAGGAATGGAAGTTGAATTCTTGTCTCCTAACTGGGATGCAACATTACAAGATCAAATGATTGACCAAGCAATAAATGCAGGTCCCGATGCAATTGCATTAATTCCGCTTTCGGCAGAAAATGCAACTCGTCAATTCCGTAAAATAACAGAAGCGGGAATACCGGCATTTGGTTACAACACATTGCCTACATCAGAAGCTATGCCTTACATGATTTCATGGACAGGTCCTGATGATTGGGCTCAGATGAGAACGCTTGCAGATACACTTGGAACAGAAATGAACGGTGAAGGCGGAATAGCATACATAACTCACAACGTTGGAACATCTCCTTACTTTGCACGCACATACGGACCTATCACAGAATTAGCAGAAAACTATCCTGACATTGAAACTTTAGATGTTCAATCACCGGGGTTTGAAGCTACTAAGGTTAAACAGGTTGTTTCCGATTGGATTACACGTTTTGGTGATGACTTAAATGCTATTTTCTTGGCAGACGATTCAACTCAAGCGACGGGTGCTGTTGATGCTGTTAAAGAAGCCGGCAGAGAAGACATACTAATCGTAGCGGCAGGCAATTCTAAGGCAGGTCAAGACCTTGTTAAAGCAGGAGACATACTAATGATTAACTATCAATCTTCAGAAGGTGATGCAGGGCTTGCGGCTCGTACTATCGCGCAATGGTTTAACGGTGAAGAAGTACTCCCGGTGGGATACTTGACAACAGCGATGATTACAGCAGAAAATGTAGAGGAATTCTATCCGACACAATGGTAGATTAAAAATATTTGGTTGTTCTATAAAAGAGGGGCTACTTTCCTCTCTTTTATAGAGTGACATGATAATAACGGAGGACAACTATGTTACATGATCCAAGCCATGTTACACCTATACCTGTAGAAGAAGAAATAGTTTTGTCTCAACAAGATAAAGATATATTAAGAAGATTGGGCGAAGAAATTGCAACGTATGGGAGCAAAAAAGATAATTCAGAAAAAGCAAAGTTATGGACGGACTTAAATGACTTGAATGCAAAAAGGCCTATGGTATGGATAAATGAAATACCTTGGCATGAAATGAATGTTGACGACGAATTGACAAATTTGTGCGAACACCCTTGGGCACGAGAACTTGAAACAAAGCTGAGAAGAGAAATATATCAGGCGAAACATATGTGTGCGGATATGGTTATCAATAATTATATAGAATGCCCCAAAGTTTTCCACAGCACAGATTTTGGAATACTTGAAGACGTAGAAACTGCACATACAGACAGTGAAAACGAAATATATTCAAGACACTTTATAAAGCAAATTAATGAAATTGAAGATATAGAAAAAATAAAAATCCCAAAAATTACTTTTATGGAAAAGGCAACAGAATACAGATATCAAGCAATGAAAGACGTTTTTGATTCCGTTATCGATGTGAAACAAGTTGGGCAAACACATATTTGGTATACACCGTGGGATTTTTTGATTCGGTGGTGGGGAATTGAAGATGCTATGATGGATCTTGTTATGCAACCCGAAATGGTGCATGAAGCCTACGACAGAATGGTAGATGCGTGGATGAAAGAGCTTGATCAATTAGAAGAATTGAACTTATTGTCTCTTGATTGCAATAACACTCGTGTTGGATCGGGTGGCTATGGATATGTATCTTGTTTGCCGGGAACGGATTTTGATGAAAATAATATTAAAGCAAAAAATATGTGGGGATGTTCGAATGCTCAGATTTTTTCGAGCGTTTCTCCTCAGATGCATTGGGAATTCGCTATTGAGCACGATTTAAAATGGTTACGTAGATTTGGTTTAACCTATTATGGTTGTTGTGAGCCTCTTGACAATAAAATGGAGTTTTTGCGTAGAATACCCAATTTGCGTAAGATTTCTGTTTCGGCTTGGTGTGATACAAATAAAATAGTAGAAGAAATTGGGCAGGACTATGTAATGAGCAGAAAACCCAACCCGGCTATTTTTGCGGGAACGGATTTTGATGCAAAGGAAGCAAGAAAACAGCTTGTAGATTTTTGCGAAAGCGCAAAAGGATGTAACATTGAATTGATAATGAAAGATGTTTCAACGGTGAACTATGACCCAAAAAGGTTATGGAAGTGGTCTGAAATTGCAATGGAAGTTGCGACTGATTATGCTAACCGATAATAATATATGGCTAATATATTATTAGGGTAGTGAATAAATATATCGACGTTGCCACGTTTTTATTAGAGGATAAGATAATGAAAAAACGGATTATGTGCTATGGAGATTCTAATACTTGGGGTTATATGCCGGATAAGAAGCAAGAAGAATTTTTTCGCTATTCGGAAGACATTAGATGGACGTGTGTTTTGCAAAAGCTTTTAGGTGATGGGTATACGATAGTAGAAGAAGGGCTTAACGGTCGTACAACCATTTGGGACGATCCTGATTATTCATGTAGGAATGGCCTTGAATTCCTTGCGTGCAGTTTATGGACGCACGAACCGCTTGAATTGGTTGTTTTGATGTTAGGAACAAATGACTTAAAATCCTATATTTGCGGGGATGCCAAAAAGATTGCAGAAGGTGTTAAAAAATTAGTTGTAGAGATACAAACCGTAAGTGAAAAGAGTGTAGAAGGCAGAACGCCTAAAATACTGCTGGTATCACCTGTGCTTATTGAAGAAGAAGTCTGCAAGTCTCCTTTTGCAGATGCTTTTGTCGGGAATGTATCTTGTGCAGAATCGCGAAAATTAGCTGAATATTACAGTTTAGTAGCGGAAGAATGCGGTTGCTA
>CAYJNC010000023.1:0-13436 GCA_964371185.1 uncultured Christensenellaceae bacterium | reverse complement strand
TGATATTTTTTGACGACAACGAAAAATACGACCACGTAAAAACATTAGAAGTGCTTGGTGCAAAACTAAAAAACTGCGAGAAGGCTGTTGTTCCGGGGTTTTACGGAAGTTTGCCGAACGGCACAATAAAAACTTTTTCTCGTGGTGGTAGCGACATTACGGGTGCAATTGTTGCTTGCGCATCAAAGGCATCTGTATACGAAAACTGGACAGACGTTTCGGGGTTTTTGATGGCAGACCCAAGAATAGTAGACGATCCGAAAAAAATAGACATCGTGACATACAGAGAGCTAAGAGAGCTTGCATACATGGGCGCAACCGTGCTTCATGAAGACAGCATTTTCCCTGTTCTCGAGGCGGCGATACCCATAAACGTTAAGAACACTAACGACCCTGAAAACTCGGGCACGTTGATTGTTCCTTCCATAGACACAAAAGAGCATGGCAAGAAGAGTGTTACGGGAATTGCGGGCAAAAAGAATTTTACGGTTATAACAATAGAAAAAGGCGGAATGAATGCAGAAATAGGCTTTGGCAAAAGATTGCTTGAATGCTTAGAAAAATTTGAACTTTCTTTCGAGCACATGCCATCTTCAATAGACACTGTCAGCGTTGTTTTGGCAGACACGAAAATTGCGGATTGCCAAGAAGCACTAATCCGAGAAATACACGAAAAATGCAAGCCGGACAGCGTGGAAGCATCTTCTAATATGGCGCTTATCGCAACTGTCGGACGTGGTATGATTCGCCAAGTAGGCGTGTCGGCAAAATTGTTTAACGCACTTGCTACCGAGCGTATTAATGTACGTATGATAGACCAAGGCTCAAGCGAAATAAACATTATTGTCGGTGTGGAAAATGACGACTTTGAAAAGGCAGTGCAGGCAATATACAACGCACTGGTATAGAGGGGAAACGTGGTTACAAACGCATTACAAGCGGTTTTTATGGTTGTGATTGTTGTGGCATTCGGCTTTTTCTTAGGGTATAAGAAGTGGGCCGATAAAATGTCACAACGTTTCTATCAAAGTTTATAATAAATTTGACTTTGCCGTGTACCGCCATAATGGCGTTTTATAACAACTTTACCAAGCAGACGGTTTTTCAATCGAGCATATACATAATAGTGTCTTTTGTTGCAATAGGCGTTGTTTATATTATTTGTAAGATTGTTATTCGAGCGGCAAACATAGACAAAAAAAAGCAGGGTGTATTTACCGCCCTGTTTACTTATTCTAATTCGGTATACATAGGCTTGCCGGTGGCGATTGCGATTTTTGGCCAAAGTGCCCTTGCCCTTGCCCTGTTCTACTACATTGCAAACACAACTTTTATGAACAGTTTGGGCTTTTTGGAAATAGCAAAAGACGGCCAATTGATAAACGGAAAGAAAGAAAAAATCGGCATTGGGCAAATAGCAAAAAAGATTTTGCAACCGCCGATAATTGGCATAGGAATTGGTTTTGCACTGGTTATGAGTGGCATAACCCTCCCGGAGTTTTTGGCCTCGGCGCTTGATATGACGGGGCAAATTACCTCGCCGTTAGCACTGATGTTTATGGGAATTGTGTTGCAAAGAACGGGAATTTCCTGCATAAAAAAAATAGACAAAGAAACAATTTTGGTGCTTATCGGTCGCTTTGTGGTTTCGCCGTTGATAATATTTACAATAGCAACGCTAAGCGGTATTTCGGAGTTTTCGGCGAGTGTGCTAACGATTCAGATGAGTTTACCTGCCATGATGGGAACGGTAATATTCGCCGAGCATGCAAATGCAAACAGCGAATTTGCCACCAAAGGTGTGGCAATAACAACCCTTATTTCTTTTATCACAATACCAATCTTTGTTGCGATATTCGGTGGTTAAGGGTTATAATAAGACAGTAAGTTATATTTAATATATCGGGATAAAAGGAGCGTAAAATATGGCGGTAAGAAGAGTATACGTAGAGAAAAAAGACGGGTTTAACGTTGCGGCAAAAGAATGCTTACACGATTTCAACCAAAATTTGGGCGAAACGGTATCAAGTGTGCGCATAATTAATCGTTATGATGTGGAAGGGTTGACAGACGAAGACTTCGTTTCTGCGGCAAAGCAGGTGATGAGCGAAGGCGCTGTCGATTATTTATATTTTGACGATCTTCCCAAAACAGACAAAAATGCAAGCGTTTTTGCGGTAGAGTATTTGCCCGGGCAATACGACCAACGTGCGGACAGTGCGGCGCAGTGTATTCAATTGCTTACTCAGAAAAACCGTCCGACGGTCAGATATGCAAAAATTTATGTTATAGAAGGCGCAAATAACATTGAAGCAATCAAACAATATGTCATAAACCCGGTAGATTCAAGAGAGGCATCTTTAGAAAAATTCGATACATTAGAAATGCAACTTACAATTCCGGACAGTGTAGCAACGGTAGACGGATTTATAAAATTAGACGAAAAAGGCATAGAAGATTACATCGAAAACAATGGCTTTGCCATGACAACAAAAGATATGCTTTTTGCACAAGACTATTTTAAGAGCGAAAAAAGAGACCCCACCATAACAGAGTTGCGGGTTCTTGACACATATTGGTCGGATCATTGCAGGCACACAACATTTTCGACAAAGTTAGACAATGTAACCTTTGCAACCGACGATATTTCTCAACACGCAAGCCGTGTTTACGACGAGTATTTAGAAGGCAGAAGAGAGCTTGACACAAAAAAAGATATTTGCTTAATGGACATTGCAACAATGTATGTTCGTCAAGCAAAAAAGAGGCAGTTGCTTAAAAACTTAGACGAAAGCGAAGAGATAAACGCTTGCTCTATTCGTCATACAATATCGACAGACAATGGCGAAAAAGATTACCTAATCATGTTTAAAAACGAAACGCATAATCATCCAACGGAAATAGAACCGTATGGTGGTGCGGCAACTTGTTTGGGTGGAGCAATAAGAGATCCGCTTTCGGGAAGGTCTTATGTTTATCAGGCGATGCGTGTTACGGGCAGTGCAGACCCAAGAGAAAGCCTTTCGGACACTATGGAATTCAAATTGCCTCAACGCAAAATAACAAAAGAGGCCGCCCACGGATATTCTTCGTATGGCAATCAAATAGGGTTGGCGACAGGGTTGGTTGACGAAGTTTATCATGAGGGATATAAGGCAAAAAGGCTTGAGATAGGCGCCGTTATTGCCGCTGCGCCCGCAATGCAGGTTGTTCGTGAAGAACCTAAGAAAGACGATATTGTCATATTAATAGGCGGACGTACGGGAAGAGACGGTTGTGGCGGTGCGACGGGTAGCAGTAAGGTGCATGACGAACGTTCTATAGAACAATGCGGTGCGGAAGTGCAAAAAGGAAACCCGCTTACCGAGCGAAAATTGCAAAGATTATTCCGCAATCCTAAGTTTTCAAAGTGTATTAAACGCTGTAACGATTTTGGCGCAGGCGGTGTTTGCGTTGCAATCGGCGAGCTTTCAGACAGTTTAGACATAAATTTAGATGCGGTTAGAAAGAAATATGAAGGTTTAGACGGCACAGAACTTGCGATTTCAGAGTCTCAAGAACGTATGGCGGTTGTGGTTTCGCAGTACCATGTTCATAAAATACTAAAATATGTTGCGGAAGAAAATTTAGAGGCAACGATTGTTGCGAAAATAACAGATAGCGGGCGTATGCGTCTTTATTGGAACGACAAACCAATCGTAGATTTGTCCCGAGAATTTTTAAATTCTAACGGTGCGACACAACATGCAGATGCGCATGTAATGCAGTTTAAGGCTAAAAATTTGTTTAATGAAGAAACAGAAGAAACATTCTCTAAAACAGTTGAAAAATTGCTTTCCGATTTAAACATATGCTCTAAGAAAGGCTTGATGGAAATGTTTGACTCTACCATCGGAGCGGGTAGCGTTACAATGCCTTTGGGTGGAAAAACACAGTTAACGCCCGTGCAGACGATGTGTGCAAAAGTACCGTGTTTAGATTCGGTTTCAAGGACTTCTACCCTAATGAGCTACGGCATGGACCCTTATTTGATGAGTAAGAGCCCATATTTAGGCGCAATTTATGCGGTGGTAGACAGTGTTGCAAAAGTAGTTTGTGCCGGAGGAAAAGTGCAAGACAGTTGGCTCACACTTCAAGAATATTTCGAGCGTTTATACAACGAACCGCAAAGATGGGGCAAACCTTTGGCGGCGTTGTTGGGTGCATATTTAGCACAAAAAGAACTTGGTATAGCGGCAATAGGCGGTAAAGACTCTATGAGCGGAAGTTTCAAAGATTTAGATGTACCACCTACCTTATGCTCATTTTGCGTAGCGCCTGTGCTTGCCTCAAATGTAATCACTCCCGAGCTTAAAAAAGCGGGAAATAAATTATATTTAATGAACATAGAGAGAGACGAAGACGGCATACCGGTTTTCTCCGATATTTTGGAAAAATATGAAAAATTGCAAAAGCTAATTTGCGATAAGGTGGTTGTTTCTGCCTATGCCGTTGGAAGAGGTGGTTATTTGATGGGTGCAATTAAGGGTGCGCTCGGAAATAAACTCGGCGTTAAGTTGTTTAGCGAAAGCAAAAAACGTCTTACACAAAAAACCTATGGTTCAATTTTGGTGGAAGCGTCAGACATTGCCGATGCCGATTTTAAATTAGTCGGTGAGATTCGTGACGAACCTTATTTGGAAGCGTGTGGAGAGAAAATTTCCTTAGATAGTTTAGAGCAAAGTTACATCAAGCCACTCGAAAATGTTTTCCCCACAAAAACAGACGATAAAGGCAAAATTAAAACCGATATTTACAAAAAGAAAAATGTGTATACGGCAACATATAAAACTGCACTTCCAAGGGTGGTTATACCGGTATTCCCGGGCACAAACTGCGAATATGACACGGTGGCGGCATTTGAAAAAGCCGGAGCAATAGCACAAACGGTTATTATGCGAAATTTAAGACCGTACGATATTCAAGCAAGTGTTGACGATCTTGCAAGTGCAATAAGCAGATCGCAAATAATTATGATACCCGGCGGTTTTTCGGGTGGTGACGAACCCGATGGTAGCGGTAAGTTTATTGCAACAACTTTTAGAAGCAACAAAGTAAAAGACGCAACAATGGAATTGCTTAAAAATAAAGATGGCCTAATGCTTGGTATATGCAATGGTTTTCAGGCATTGATAAAATTAGGGCTTGTTCCGTTCGGCGAAATACGTGATATGGAAGAAAATAGCCCAACGTTAACATTCAACAATATTGGCAGACACGTTTCTTGCATGGTAAATACGCGCATAACAAGTGTGGCATCTCCGTGGCTCCAACTAAGCGAGCCGGGCGACATACACACGGTGGCGGTTTCGCATGGCGAAGGGCGCTTTGTGGCAGAAGAAAAGATGTATGCGGAGCTCGTTAAGAACGGGCAGATTGCAACACAATACGTGGACGACAAGGGCTGCCCCGTAATGGACATAGAGTATAATCCTAATGGGTCTATGTGGGCGGTTGAAGGCATACTAAGCCCGGACGGCCGTATATTCGGCAAGATGGGGCATAGCGAACGTGCAGGAAGAAACATTGCGAAAAATGTTCCCGGTAACTATGACCAAAAAATATTTGAAGGCGGAGTAAAATACTTCAGATAGCTTTAAAAACATGAAATGAGTCGGCTGTTTGACATTTATTTGAATAACAGCCGATGAATAGATATCCGGGTAAATAACATACTATAGCTTACAAACAATAATGCACCCGCATTGCAAGTGGATATTCTAAAGCAATGGTTTTATTTTGTTATTCGCAAGGTTATGACACGAACCATAGGTTTTTTGTGCGGAACAATAATAAATTTAGACGGTGAAAATTGGGTTAAAGCCAATAGAATATGAGAACAATCTGTATCGGCGGTTGGGTAACGATATCACAAACACAGGCTGTTCCGATTTATTAATTTCAGACATTTCGGCAGAAAAAACATTTGTATTATTGAATAATAAAGAGTGAAAGTGATTGTTGCATAGAGCGCTCGCTTGATGGTATAATATATAAACAGATGAGAGTATTTCACTTGTTTAAGTGAAATGCTGACATAAAAATCGAGATATATGCGTGTAGCCCGGAAGAATTCTTCTTTTTAACGCCGAGTATTGGCAAATATAATTTGGCAAGTGCGTGTGGGCAGGGCACGATTAAAAGTTTTTTTGATAAGCAGTATCGTAATACTAAGTTTTAAATACCTAATAGTTTTTGATGAATTTTTGCTTTATATGCAATTTATACGAATAAATAAATATTGGAGGTAAGAATATGAAAAAAATATCTATTGGTAGTTGGGCATATGTGTTTGGAGCGTTTGAAAAGAACCCGATTTTATTGCCGGAATTGTGCGACAAACTACAAGAACTTGGTTTTGATGGAATAAGCTTGGGTGGTTTTAAACCTCATGCAAATCCTGAGTTGTACGACACACCCGAGAAAAAGGCAGAACTTAAAAAGTTACTTTCCGATCATAACTTAGAAGTAGCGGATTTTGCTTGCGATTTGTGGAGTTTAGATGCTATCAAACAAAACAAAGAATGGGTAGAACTTTTTGAAGTAAATGCACAGTTTGCACAAGACATGGGCTTCACTTATATACGTGTAGACAGTGGAACACCGCCGATTTTACCGGACGGTATGAGCTACGATGAGGCGAAAAGTATTATTATCGCTAACTTTAAGGCAATAGCTAAGATTGCTCAAAAATATGGTTTAGAGGTTGTTTGGGAGTTTGAACCGGGATTTTTGATAAACGAACCTAAAAACGTGGTTGCGGCGGTAAAAGAAGTGAACGAACCTAATTTTACTCTATTGTTCGACACCTGCCATGCGTATATGGGCGCCGTTGTCGGGTCAAGACACATAGAAGAAGGTTGCAAACTTGAAGGTGGCGTAGAAGAATACGCAGAAATGTGCAAAGATTTAATAGGGATTGTGCATTTAATAGACTCTGACGGAACGTTAAACATTGCAGACACAAGCACACATGCACCTTTTGGATTGGGTGTAATTGATTTTGATTCTGTTGTTCCCGCATTGCTCGAAAAAGCTAACTATAAGTCTGATTGGTGGGCTATTGACCTTTGCGAATGGCCGGACGCATGGCAAGTTACTGCCGACTGTAAAGCCTATGTAGACAAAATAAATGAAAAATTTTGTAAATAGTATTTATGTAGGTACGGTTTATTTCTAAAGCTCAAGAGTAGTTGCATAACGAGGCGAATTAGTATAAAATTAATCTATAATTTTATACGTAATAAGGAGAATAAAATGTTAAGAGGAATACCAAATTGTTTATCGCCCGAATTGTTAAAAGTAATCGCCGAAATGGGGCACGGAGACACATTAATAATAGCAGATGCGTTTTATCCGGCGGCTTCGTCTGCAAGACACAGCCAACTTGTTCGGGCAGATGGCATAAGAGCGACAGAATTGTTAGATGCAATACTCAAATTTTTTCCGTTAGATAATTCGGTCGAAAAACCGTTCACAATTATGGATCTTCAAGATTGTGACAGAGGAAAGATTGAGACACCTATTTGGGAAGAGTATATTGAAATTGTCGAAAAGTATGATGAAAGAGGAAGAGACGCAGTAGGGTTTATTGAAAGGTTTGATTTTTACAAAGAAGCCGAAAAAGCGTTTGCTGTGCTTGCGACGGGAGAAGAATCTCTGTATGGATGCGCAATCATACAAAAAGGCACAAAATAAGGTGTAAAAAGCGGTAATTTAGGATAAGGCAGTGGCAAAAATGCAACTGTCTTATTTTTTTAATAAGTTATTTGATAATTACACTATAATAATTTAAAATTTGCGGTTGAAAATAAATGTTTGGACGTTTTGTTTTGTGTTATATATTAAACATAAGTAAATATGAAAGTGGGTATAGTGTTATGATTAGCAAAAAAATGGAGAACCAGTTAAACACACATATGAATCACGAGTTTTACTCTGCTTATTATTATCTTAGTATGTCTTCGTGGTTTGCCGTAAAAAACCTCGATGGGTTCGCTAATTGGTATTATGTGCAGGCACAAGAAGAGAGGGACCATGCCATGTTGATTTATGGGTATCTCCTTCAGGTCGGAGCGGTGCCGGAATTTTTGCCTATAAAATCACCGATAACTGATTTTGTTGATACGGAAGACATATTAAACAAAACAAAAACGCACGAGGAATTTGTTACTTCGCTCGTGTATAAACTTATGGATTTTGCTCACGAAGACAAAGACTATAAGACTATTCAATTTTTGCAATGGTTTGTTTCCGAACAAGCGGAGGAAGAAGAGAACGTCGCCAAGCTGATAGACCGTTTAAAAATAACAAATTCGTCGGAGGCAGGCATATTGTTCATGGACAACGAAATGGCTACCCGTGTATATACGCCCACAACTATGACTAACATGTAGCGAAAAAAGTTGCCTTGTCAGAAATGTCAAGGCAACATATTCTCAATAATTTTTTTTAAAATAGCCTTCGTTTAGCAGACTCAAGGTGCTGAATTTTTTGTGGTAGAAAACTGCTCGACTGTTGGAACGAAAGTTCGTTTTTTTGAGTCTTTCAAGTTTTCGTGTCATAAGATTGATATATACATTTTTCGCAAATTATTTCTCTATTGTTAAAAATTAATAATATGTTAGGTTAAACTGTGAAACTCGGCATTGATGTATGTGGCTAAATCAACAGGGTTAATGATGATTTCACAACCTCTTGCACCTGCACTCACGCCAATGCTATCAAATAGCAATGTAATTTCATCTATAAAAGTAGGATAATTCTTTTTCATTCCGATAGGTGAGCAACCGCCCCTAATGTAGCCGGTTAGGCTTAATATTTCTTTGGTTTTCACCATTTCTATCTTCTTGTTTTTGCTTACTACTGCGGCTTTTTTAAGGTTTAATTCACAGTTTATGGGTATGCAAAATATGTTAATGCCGTTTTTGTCTCCGGTAGTTACGAGCGTCTTAATAACTTGGTCGGCAGCCATGTTGAAATTTTCGGCGACCTGTACTCCGAAATAATTATCACCTATCACTTCAAATTCTTTTGTGCGATATTGAATTTTTGCCTTGTCTAAGAGTCTCATGGCATTTGTTTTGTTCATGTTATAACTCCGAATAGAAGGGTTATAATATAACCGATATGTGTATTAAAATGCAGTGCTACACCCCAATAACAGACGTCCAAGGGAAGGTAGGGTCGTCTTTATCTACGGGAATTGGGCGGTATTTATCTACATAATAACTTATTTCGCCGGTAGAACTGTTAATTGAAAATTTAAAATCAGTCACCTTTCCGGCTTGCGATTGTGCAGGTCCGATGTAGTAGTAGGGTCGGCCTGCGCCCCAAGCGTCTTCCGGGTCAAGAGCACCGTCGCCGGCGGTATCCATCATTATGGTGCCGATTTCTATAAGTAAAGTTTCCTCATAAGCGTGCGCCGGATCGTTTTCATAATTGCCGGGAGAAGAAATATTGTAGGAAGTGTCTACATAAATTCTGCCGGAAATATCGGCGGTGTCAAAGCTGTCTGTTTCCCAAACTACATAAATTTCGGTGTTGGGGGGTATGTTGTTTGACGGGTCGGCAACAGCAATTTGCGTGGCACGCACTAACTGTTTGGCCATTTGCAAATCGTTTACTTGTTTCGCTTTTTCCAAGTAAGTTAGCATGTTAGGAACAAGTATGGCTGCTAACACCCCTAAAATTGCAATAACAATAATAAGTTCGATTAATGTGAATCCCTGTTTATCGTTGCTCAATTTACACCTCTATTTATGAGTACTATTTTAATTATACATTGCTAATTTATTATTGGCAATTAAAATATGACTAATATTCAAAAAAGTAATAGTTATCATATTAAAAATAGAGATAATGTTAAGTTTGTTTACATATATGGAAAACATTTTAAAAAGAGCCGCAAACACCTTCTTTGTATGAAAAACATCTTGCGTGGCGACGGCGCTTAACGCTTTGCCGTTACGCTTAATTACTCTGAAGATTTGTCCGGCGCTAATTATCTTAAAGAGAAATTTAACGTATTCTACACATAGAGCACAAAAACGAGCGCCATCTTTTCTTGATAACACTCGTATTGTTTACTTCTATTTTTCCTCTACCCCAACGATTGACATAGAGCCAACGTTTAAAACCTATATTACACGTACTTTTATTACGCCTACAATGCTCTCGATTGCCTTTAGCACATCGTCGTTAACATCGTGGTCAAGGTTTAGAACTGTGTATGCTAAGTTGTCTCTTGATTTGTTAACCATTTCCCCAATGTTTATGCTGTTGTCTGCAATAATGTTTGTTATCTGTCCAACCATGTTGGGAGAATTTTTATGGATTATTGTCATACGCACAGAAGTCGGCACAGACAATATACACTCCGGCATGTTAATAGAATTAACAATAGAACCCGTTTTGAAGAAATCGCTTAATTGCTGGGCCGCCATCATGGCGCAATTTTCTTCACTTTCGGGTGTCGAAGCACCAAGGTGAGGAATAGCCAACACTCCTTCTTTGCCGATCATTTCCTCGGTTGGGAAATCGGTAACGTATGTTTTAACGGTGCCTGCCTCTATTGCGTCAAACAAAGAGGTAGATTTTATCAAACCACCACGGGCAAAGTTTAACAACACAACGCCTTTTTTCATCTTAGAAAACTCGGGAGAGCTTAGAAAATGTTTTGTGTTTGCCGTTTGCGGTATGTGTATGGAAATAAAATCGGCTTTTTCTAAAAGTTCGTCTAATTTTTCCGCACGATGTGTACGCATAGAAATTGTCCAAGCCTTTTCAACAGACAAATACGGGTCGTAGCCAATTACGTCCATGCCAATAGCGCTTGCGGTGTTTGCCACCATAATGCCTATTGCGCCAAGGCCGATAACACCAAGTGTTTTGCCTTTTAACTCTCCGCCGACAAACTGCCCCTTGCCTTTTTCGACAAGCGCGGGAACTTCTTCTCCTTTGCCTTTTAAGGTTTTTGCCCAGTCGTAGCCGGCAAACAGATTACGAGAAGCGGCGATCATTGAGCCGAAAACCAATTCTTTAACGCCGTTTGCGTTTGCACCGGGTGTGTTGAACACAACAATGCCTTGCTCGGAACATTTTTCCGTGGGGATATTGTTTGTGCCTGCACCCGCACGTGCAATTGCCAACAAGTTGTTTGAAAAATCTAAGTTGTGGCAGTCGGCACTGCGTACTATTATGGCCTCTGTTTCGCTGTCTTCTAAGTGTGAAGAAACGTTAAAGGTTTGTTTTGGAAGATAGTCGTATATTATCGACGAAATTTTATTTAACTTTTTTATATTATACATGGGTTACATATTCTCCGTTTCAAATTTGTGCATTACTTCTATTAAAGTTTTAATACCTTCTGTCGGCATTGCGTTGTATATGCTAGCACGCATACCACCAACACTGCGATGGCCTTTTAAGTTAACCAAACCGTTTTCTTTTGCAAGTTTGATGAATGCAGAATCTTTGTCTGCATCGCCGGTAACGAATGTTACGTTCATCAACGAACGATCGGCAACGTCTACCGGGTTTGAGAACAGCTTAGAATTGTCTATGAAGTCGTACAGCATTGCCGCTTTTTCTATGTTTGTTTTCTCTGCCGCACTAAGACCGCCAAGTTTTATCAAGCGTTTGAACACAAGGCCTGCCATGTAGATGGCGTAAGTCGGCGGAGTATTTAGCATAGAGCCGTTTTTAGCATGGTCTGCAAAGCTAAGCATTTGCGGTAGACCTGCCGGTGCGGCCTTAATTAAATCATCTCTGATTATAACAATTGTAAGACCTGCCGGGCCTATGTTTTTTTGTGCGCCGGCATAAATTGCGCCATAATCCGCTACGTTTATTTTTTCGGAAAGTATGCAAGATGACATATCGGAAACTATCGGTAAACCGTTTGTTTCGGGCAACTTAGTGAACCTTGTTCCGTAAATTGTGTTGTTAGATGTAATATGCACATAGTCTGCATCTGCGGTAAACATAGAGGCGTCAAGTTTTGGGATATATGAAAATGTTTTGTCTTCGCTTGAAGCGACAACGTTAGCTTCGCCCACTTTTTTAGCCTCTGAAATAGCCTTCTTAGACCAAGCACCCGTGTTTACGAAATGCGCTTTTTTATGTTGTGTCATTAAGTTAAGCGGCATCATGTAAAACTGCAAAGATGCACCGCCTTGTAAAAACAACACTTTGTAGTTTGAAGGCACGTCTAACAGCTCTTTTAAATCCGCTTCGGCACTGTCTATTATGTTTTGGTAATCGGCAGAACGATGGCTCATCTCCATCACGTTCATTCCACTGTTACCGTAAGTAATAAAATCTGCCTTAGCTTGTTCTAATACGTCTATCGGCAGACAAGCCGGACCTGCCGAAAAATTGTAGACTCTTTCCATCTATAAAACCCTCCGTAAATCATATTGTGAATACAATAACAATTATAACGTTATTATTCTTTATTTTCAACTGTTTGTATTATATAATCTATGAATAAAGTATTTATTTTACTTGAAAATATAGTTTTAAAGTTTGTTAACCGGAAGGAATATTAAAATATATGCAAGATTTATTTTCGCAAAACACCGAAAAAAAAGCGCCTCTTGCCGATCGTATGCGGCCAAAATCGTTAGACGATTTTATAGGTCAAAAGCATATTATAGACAAAAACACATTGCTAAGGCGGGCGATAGAAGTAGACAAATTGGGTTCGTGCATATTTTGGGGGCCACCCGGCTGTGGAAAAAGCACCTTAGCGGAGATTATCGCAAACACCACGGGAAGCGATTTTTATAAATTAAATGCGGTTACAAGCGGTGTCGGCGATGTAAGAAAAGTTATAGAGAGTGCGGAAAATGCGCTTAAATTATACGAAAGAGAAAGTTTTTTGCTGTTAGACGAGTGCCACAGGTGGTCTAAGTCGCAGTCTGACAGTGTGCTTTTTGCAATAGAAAAAGGCATAATTAAGTTGATAGGTTCGACAACCGAAAACCCAATGGCCGCCATGACAAGCGCTATTGTTTCTCGGTGTCGGCTGTTTGAGTTGTATCCGCTCACCGTTGATGATGTGAAAAAGGCGTTGAATAGGGCAATTGAAGACAAACAAAACGGTTTTGGCAACATGGATATTAATATTTCTGTCGAGGCGACAGACCATTTGGCGTCCGTTTCAAACGGCGACACACGTTGTGCGCTGAATGCGCTTGAACTTGCGGTGCTTACCACAACGCCGTCAAAAACGGGTGCCATAGAAATAACGCTTGAAGTTGCAGAGCAATCTATTCAACAACGCGCGTTGCGAATGGACGAAAACGAGTATTACGACATGTTGTCTGCCTTTTGTAAATCTCTTCGGGGAAGCGACAGCGATGCGGCATTGTTTTGGTTTTCTCGTATGATAA
>CAYJNC010000022.1:0-13514 GCA_964371185.1 uncultured Christensenellaceae bacterium | reverse complement strand
AAAGTACCACAGTACTAAAGTTCCAAAGTACTATAGCCTGATATTGACAAATAAAGTACTAAGGCAGAGATGTTCAGATAGCTAAACTGAGCATCTCTGTTATTTATTTATCTCGTGTTTTATTCTACTGTCTTTTATTGCGGCTCTATCACTTGCTGTCACGGCTCTGTATGTGTCTAAGGAAATTCTTCCATACAATCGGTTAAAACTTCTATTGTTAAACGTTAATCTATCGTGCCTCCCAAATAATCTTATGTACTTTCTCGTATTTTCAATTCCGGTATAAATTCTATCCTATGGTTATAATTTGTTTCGCCATTAATTTTTTTAATAATAATTTCGGCCGCTTTTTCTCCCATTTTTTGGGTTGGTTGAACTATTGTTGTTAAATTGGGCTCAATAATAGATGCAACTTCTACATTATCAAATCCTACAACGCCAACATCTTGCGGAATTGAATATCCGGCCTTTTTTAAAAACTGTATAACTCCTATTGCAATGCTGTCTACCACACACATAATAGCATCCGGGGGGTTATCCGCCCTCATCAAATATTCTGCACCTCTTTTGCCTATTTCTATTTGGCTCATGGTAGAAAGCTCCTCGGGACAATCGAAAACTAATGATTCATCTATTTCTATGCCCGCATCCAACAGACCTTTTTTATATCCCTCAAACCGATGATTAAGCAAATTAAATGCAGCAGACATTTTAATATATCCTATTCTGCGCTTACCCTTCCTAAGCAAATATTCAACCGCATTTTTGCTACCCAAATAACCGTCTACCAAAACGTAAGATTGGCAATCGTCTGTAAAATCATGATGATCCATAAATACCAGCGGCATTTTTGTAGCCAAGTCAAACAAATATTTCTCATTCTCTTTTGAATTTCTATATATATTGCAAATTATTCCGTCTACTTGCCGTTTTACCAATTCTTTTATGTATTCTATTTCCCTTTCAGAACACATGTCTGTACCGCAACTCATGACCATATATCCGTTTTTCAATGCAACTTCTTCAATACCCGTAAACATCTCCCCGTAAAACGGGTTTTTATGATCGGGAATGAGCACTGCAATCATCTTAGTTTTTCCCGTGCGTATACCTTGTGCGAAAAAATTCGGTGTGTATTTCAGTTCCCTTATTGCCTTTTCCACTTTTTCTCTGGTGAAATCGTTCACCACACCTTTTTCACTAATAACACGAGAAACCGTAGACCTTGATACCCCCGCTTTTTTTGCAACATCTATTATTGTCGCCATAAATCCTCCGATTATATTTTCAATTCTCAAAAGCTACTCTCTTTTGAATCAAATTTTATTCTCTCTTAAACTCTAATCTACAACAATCTTCCCCAAATTAGAATCGATTCCAACTATTACACAAGATTCTAACACATCAAATATTGATGATAACGTTTATAAAATTTAATTTTTTTGATTTAACATTATTCTAACATCTGTTATTACAAATTACAATATATATATTTTATTAGCTTCTCAAATTATCAAAAACCGTAACTATTAACTAAACCTTGTGTACAACGTTGATATGCAAAAAAATTTTTAAGCAGATTAACATTTTGTGTGTTTCCTCATGCCTTTTTTCAATTATTGCCACTTCTATTTTAGTCTGTTCGATAAATTAATTATTCTTTTTTTCAGAAAAAACGTTTAACATTCGTTTTGACATATTCAATTTTTTCCAAAATTGCTTTGATTTGTGCCGATATAAAAGCGGAGGAAAACCCTCCGCTTTTATTATCTCTATTCAAAAATATGCCTATTACAAATCTCGACTACAGATTTTCTTTTGCTATTTTTGTCATGTCCGACACATTTTGCTTAACCGTCTTTTCACGAACAAACAACCCGGAAGTACCGCCCGTAAGTATCCTTGCACCGGCTTTTATTACCATAGGAATGGTTTGCTCCTTGATGTTGCCGTCGGCTTGTATTTTTAAATCTATGCCACAAGCATCTATCTCTTTTTTAATTTGCCTAATATGTTCTAAGGCCTGTGGCTGCATCTTCTGGCCGGAATACCCGGGGTTTACGGTTAATTTGTTTATCCAACCTATTTTGGGAAACATTTCTTTCATTTTCTGTTCAAACCCTGTTTCCGCACGAAGTTGCAGTGTCGGCATCGCCCCTGCCTCTTCTATTTTAGCAAAAAGTTCTTCGTAGTCATCTCCTAAAGCCTCATAGTGCACACCCACATAGTCGGCACCCATTTTTGCATAGTCTACCGAAAACTTTTCCGGCTCATCTACCGCTAAATGCACTTCTATCGGCAACTTTGTATGCGGTCTCATCGCCTCAAGCAAGGTCTGCCCAAGTATGAAACAGGTGTTAAACCTTCCGTCCACTATGTCAAAATGATAAAAATCTATCCCCGCCTCTTCCGCTTCTTGCATAGATTCTTTAAAATTAAGCATGTCCATGCATGAAACCGAAGCCGCTATCAATATTTCTTTGTTGGCTATTTTATACATATACTACCTCTAAAATTATATATTTTCGTTTTGCATCAAAGTTTCTCTGAAATTATTGGCAACTTCCACATTTTTATCCATAATTATATTTAATGCCGCACCTACAACTCCTTTGTTATCGCTTTGTTTTGCGTATCTTATGTTTAATGTTTGTGCCGGTATCGGGCTTCTTGTGTTTTTCAGCACTTCATCTAACAGTTTTTGCTTCGGAAACCCTGCCATCTCAACAACACCTCCGCCAATTATAACGCAATCCGGATCAAAAATATTTACCTGGGTTGCAATCGGCAACGAGCAAGCATAAATAAAATCTACCAATGCAGGATGGTTTGAATTATCTACGAATAAATCACCTATGTATACATCCGGAAAATGTTCGGTACGTATGTTTTGCAACACCCTACCCGACGCATAACACTCTGCACAGGCTTTTTTTCCGCAAGTGCAATAATCTTCTCCTTTATAAAAAGGTATATGCCCGATTTCGTTGGCAACACCGTTTTTGCCCGATAAAAATTTGCCGTTAATACGGATAGAGCCTCCAAAACCTGTACCTATATAGCAACCGACAACAATGTTTTCTTTCTCCATGCCTTGCGTATAGACATCATAGGCAAGCAAGTTGTTTACGTCTTTGTTGACAGAAACAGGTATGCTAATAATTTCCGATATTTCATCGGAAATGTTTAGGTTGTCTAAAATATGTTCGCCTTTTTCGTTCATTATGTTTGGCACAGATATCGCCCTTTTGCCGTCCTTATCCACCGTCCCCGGCACGCCTATAGAAACATAAAGAACATTTTCTCTACTAATATTTTGTTCTTCCAAATATTTATTTATCATGTCTGCAATGGCCGGCAAAGGCTTATTGCCTTCTCCGATAAATCTACTGCGTACAATTTTAAGCGTGTGCATAGACCCATCTGTGTTTATAGCACCAATGCGAAAATTTGTGCCGCCAATGTCTATTCCGATAATACTTTTTACTTCCATATCATCACTCCATCTATAGTGTTAACAATTTTACAAATTGAACCGCCGTTTTTCACATTATTAAAACGACGGTTGAATTGTAATTTAAAATCAAATCATGTTTTTACTCATTTTTAAGCCGCATACTTACTGCTTTAGCTAAAATCTATCTATTTTGCGGGTTTTCCGAGTGCTTTTTTGGAAGTTTGTCCAATAGCTTTTTCAAGTGCAACCGCACCAATTATCAACGCACCCATTACTATCATCTGATAGAAACTCGATACATTAAGAATATTTAAGCCGTTTGTGATAGCACCTATAATCAAACCACCCAGTAAAACACCTACAATCTTACCTTTACCGCCAAAGAAACTTGTTCCGCCAATGATACATGCGGCTATAGCATAAGTTTCATATCCGCTTCCCGCAAGCGGTTCTGCGGCACCTACACGAGATGTCATAATAATACCGGCAACACCTGCCATAAGACCTGTCATTGTATGTGCTATTAATGTGTATTTTTTAACATTAATACCTGAGAACCAAGCCGCTTGTTTGTTGCCACCCAAAGCATACATGTTTCTTGCAACAACTGTTTTTGTCGTAAACCATATCAAAATAACCGTAATTACACCTGCAATGATAAGCGGTATCGGAATTTCCATAAAATAACCCGAGATTTCTTTGAAACCTGTCGGCAAATTGAATACCGGCGCACCATTAGAAATTACAAGCGTTATTCCACTGAATATTGTTTGAGTACCCAATGTGATAATAAACGGATGCAGACCCAAAGCGTTTATTAAGGTACCATTAAGTGCACCAAGACCTACGCCTATCATGATACCCAATATAATAGCAAGCGGTACCGGAACACCGGCAACCAACGCCATAGCTGTAAGCATACCCGACAATCCCGCCATAGGACCTACGGATAAATCTATACCCGAAAGTAATATGGCAAAAAATTCACCGAATGCTAACAAAATATATACGGTACTTTGCAATCCTATCTGCCTGAAATTCTCGAATGTCAAGAAAAATTCAGGTTCCATTATTGATAATACCGCAAGTATCAGAACTAAAATATTTAAAGTCCCAAACCTATCCCAATAAGATTTAAATGTCATTTTTTTCATTATTCTTCCCCCTAAATCGTCATGGCATAACTAAGAATTTTTTCTTCAGTCGCTTCTTCTCTGTCAATCTCCGCAGAGATTTCACCGTTACGAAATACAATAATACGATCGCAAACCGCAAGCAGCTCGGGCATTTCAGACGAAACAATTATTATTCCTTTGCCTTCTTCTGCCATGGCTCTGATAATTTTATATATCTCACTCTTAGCTCCGACATCAATTCCCTTTGTCGGTTCATCAAATATAAACAAATCAGAATTTACTGCAAGCCATTTTCCGATGATTACTTTTTGCTGGTTTCCACCGGACAAGTCGCAAGTCATTTGATCTACACCGCTACATTTTGTATTCAAAGCGTTAATTTCTTCCTGTGCGGTTTCTTTTTCTTTTCGTTGATTGGTAAAACCCGTTATGCCACCGAGTTTAGATTTTTTTAAATTCATCGTTACCGAAGTCTCTTTCCAAATTTCAAAATTCTGATGAAATCCGGTTTCACGTCTGTTTTCGGTAACTAAAGCTATACCTTGTTTAAGACCGTCATAAGTATTCTTTATTTTTAATTTTTTTCCTCTAAGATATATTTCTCCCGTGCTTATGGGTTGTGCTCCAAAAATACTTTCCATTAATTCGGAACGTCCCGCACCGATAAGCCCCGCAAATCCTAATATCTCACCTTTATATAAGTTAAAGCTGACATTTTCAACTTTCTTATCTTTTCTTGTTAGATTTTTTACAGAAAAAATCACTTCTTGTGAATGCTCGCTTGTTTCTGATGTCCTAAGATACATGCTTTGCAATTCTCTGCCTACCATAAGCGGAATTAAATCTTGCACCTCTACATCTTTAACATCAAGAACATTAACACCTTTTCCGTCTTTTAATACGGTAACTCTATCGCCGATCTTTTTAATTTCATCTAATTTATGCGAAATATATATAATGCCGATTTTTTTCGCTTTTAAATCTTGTATTATTTCAAATAGCTTTTCCACTTCTTCCGAAGACAAAGACGAAGTTGGCTCGTCCATAATTATTATTTTTGCATCAGCCGCTAACGCCTTTGCAATTTCAACCATTTGCTTTTCAGATATCGAAATGTCCCCTACCAATGTGTTTGGATCTCTTTTTAATCCAATCGCATCAAGTAACTTCTTTGCTGTGGCATTCATAGATTTGTAATCTACTGTCGGAATCCCCAATACAGATTTTTTTGGCAATTTACCTACATACAAATTTTCGGCAATTGTCAATTCGTCTATTACACTAAGTTCTTGATAGATAATAGCAACGCCATTATCCATAGAATCCTTTGGTGTTAAATGACTCTTCTTTTCACCTTGTATAATTACTTCGCCGTTTTGAGGTGTGTTTACTCCGCATAACACTTTAACTAATGTAGATTTGCCTGCTCCGTTTTCACCTAAAAGTACGTGTACTTCTCCCGGTTTCAAATCAAAAGAAACTTGATCAAGAGCTAATACACCCGGGAATTTCATAACTATATCTTTTAACTCTACTAAATACTCCATAGTTAGCTCCATTATCTAATATAATTTCTGTTATTTTCTAAATTTTACTGCTAACCGCATATTTTGCGGTTAGCAGTATTTGTTCTTTTACATTAACATATTACTAAGAATATATTACTCAAAATATCTACTTATTATCCCAAATATTCTGCAGCATTTTCTTCTGTTACCAAATATTCATCAACATAGTAGATCGGGATTTCTGCAGTCGGATCAGCAACCCAACCTTCTTCTACCGCTTTAATAGCAAGTTCTACACAAGCAATACCAATACCTACATTGTCTTGACCAACTGTTGCCGCAAGTTCGCCTGCAGCTACAGATTCTTTAGCGCCCTGTACAGCATCTGTACCAACTACAATAACTTGATCTGTTTTATCTGCATTTTTAACAGCTTCAACCGCGCCAAGTGCCATTGTGTCATTAGCACAGTAAATAGCTTTTAAGTCAGGATAAGTTTGCATAAGATTTGTTGCTACGTCTAATGCTACCAAACGATCCCAGTTACCCGGTTGGCTTGATACAACTTCAATTCCTTCTACACCGTTTAAGTAATCAGCCGCACCTTGTGAACGTTGTTGGCTTGTAACATTACCTGCCGTACCTTCGATTATAGCAACTTGACCTTCACCGATTTGCTCTGCAATATATTCACCTGCAGTTGCACCGATTTTTATATTGTCGGATGTGTATTGGCCAACCATAGATGCGCCTGCAGCTTTTACTGCTTCGTGGTCTATCGTTTCATCTATATCTACAACCGGAATACCTTTTTGTGCTGCTTGTGCAACACCTTCAACTAAGTTTGCCGCAGACAACGGTGCTGCGCAAATAGCGTCATAGTCCTGAGAAATAATGTTTAACATTTGGTCTAATTGACCTGTTATGTTTTCTTCCGAATCAGCTGCATAAACATCAACCGTAACTCCGTTTTCGCCTGCCCATGCTTCAACACCGGCTTTCATTGTTGACCAATATTCATTAGATAAGGGTTTTAACAATACAGCGATTTTCATATCTCCTGTTGCAGCCTCTTCTGCTGCAGGTTCTTCTGCTGCCGGTTCTTCTGCTGCAGGCTCTTCTGCTGCAGGCTCTTCTACTGCTGCCGGTTCTTCTGCTGCCGGTTCTTCTGCCGGTGCACAAGCTGCAAATGCAATAACCATTACCAACGCAAGTGCTACAAGTAAAATCTTTTTCATTTCATTCCTCCAAAATATTGTATTTATTTTGCAATATATTTACCACCTTTTCAGGTGTAATTGCCACTCTATAACGGTACTATATTATAATGCTATAATGTTATTTCTATAATAAACAACACTTTTATTTGTGCATTTTTCAATATGTTTTATTTAAAAACAGCAACCATATTTGATAGCCCTATGCAACCCACAAATTACTTATACGTATAAATAATTTAGGTTTTAATATCAATCTATTCTATTTTCCCCTTTATAATCATATTCTTTTACGTAATTGCAATTTCTTGCATAAATAATTTGCGCACAAAACTTTAGTATACTATTTTTTTGGATTATAACACCTCACAACTACTTAGTCAACATTTTTTATTTTAAAGATTTTGTGCTCATATAATTCAAGCACATCGTTTAATGTCGGACGTCACTCTATATCTTCTCCCGCTTCCATTTTCTCAAGCATGTCTACCCGTATTTGGTGTCTTCCACCTTCATATTCGGTATCTAACCACGTTTTTACAATCATCTTTGCAAGTTCTTCCCCTACAACCCTTGAGCCAAACGCCAATATATTTGTATTGTTATGTGCCTTACTCATCATTGCCGAATATGGCTCGGAGCAAACTACGCAACGTGCACCCTTTGTTTTATTTGCAGAAATAGAAATGCCTATGCCCGAACCGCATATCAAGATACCCTTTTCACATTCATTTGAAACGACAGCCTTTGCGACTCTTTGCCCAAAAATCGGGTAATGTGCCCTCTCGTCCGTGTATGCACCGAAATCTTTTGTTTCATGCCCAAGCTCTGCTAAATATTCTTTAATCTTTTCTTTCAACTCCAAAGATGTATGGTCACACCCAATTGCTATCATTTCAAATTCCTCCACATTCTTATATTTCATTATAACGGGTAAAAATATGTAAACGTTTAACCACAACTTGTAGTATTAGCCTTTCGTCTACGATTTTACCTTTTATTTATATCTTTATTAATTGTTATTAAGGTCTTTTTTACGGTGTTTTTCCTTATATACTTCATTTTTTTATTGTCTTAATTTTCCAAATAGGGTAAACGTTATCTCTCACACCACAAAAACTCTTATACTTAGAATACTACTAACACGAAAAAAAGTCAATATTTATTTTATAGGCCGATATTGGTTGTAGAATACCTTTTTGCAAGTTCTACCGGCAATACAACCACCTTTTCGTCTATTTCCTCTCGTTTTAATACTTTTAGCATCATCTGCACAGCCAACTTACCCATTTTTTCCATAGGTTGATGAATGGTAGAAATGGAAGGTGTGTTGTATTCGGCATGCGAAATGCCGTCGTATCCCATTACCTTAACCGCTTTTGGTACGTTTATCCCTTTGTTCGACAATGCTTTTATAACACTAAGCGCACCTATGTCGTTGTAGCTGAACACTCCATCAAAATTAAGCCCGTCATCTAATATTTTTTTCATAATCGAGTAGACACCGTCATAGCTTATTTCTTTGGCATAATAAATTCTCTCTTCTAACCCATGAACTTTAAGTTCGTCTACTACTCCTCTTAACCGATTTATCTTAGGCGAAATATCTCTTATATCCATTATACAAACTATCCGTTTGCAGCCACTATTAACCAATTCACGAATCGCAAGACGTGCCCCCTCATAATTATCCGACTGCACAAGATACCTCGTCCCCTCGTCTTCTTCTACTTTAGGCATTCTGTCTACATATACCATTGCAATATTTTCATTTCCCGTACGGTCAAAACTCTGCTCGCAACACACAAATATTACACCGCTAACATTTTGCGAACGCAACAACTGCATATGCTTTTCCTCTAATTCTCTGTTTTCGTTAGTGTTACAAATGAACGCAGAAAAATCATTCTTGAAAAGTTCTTTTTGTGCCGCCAGTGTTATTGTTGAAAAATATTCATTTGTAATGTCGGGCACAATAATCCCAATAGTGGGCAAATGGTTAGTCCTAAGCCCTTTTGCTATCATGTTCGGCTGATAATCAAACTTTGCTATTGCCTCTCTTACCCTTTTTTCGGTTTCTTTAGAATACTTCCCTTTATTGTTGATAACCCTTGAAATTGTGGCAACCGAATACCCGGTAATTTCCGATAAATTTTTTATAGAGACCCTTTTATTAACCATTTATTCTCCTATTGCAATATGCCTTTTATCTATAATTAAAAAACTAACCCGCCATATTTAGCCGCCTATCCAAACATCAAAACCCGCATTTTTAAAAAGTTCTTTCATCGGTTGCAGGTGCTCTTTTTTCATATTAGGAATTTTGGCAAATTCATAATCTATTCCAAGTTGCCTATATTTGTTTGTAGCCAAGTTGTGGAACGGCAACAAATGAACATTTTTAACACCCATTTTTCTCAGCACGGCTATAAACTCTTGTGCATTTTCATCGTTAAAATTCGGAATTATCGGTATGCGCACCACCACTTCTTTTTCCGATTTTAGCACTTTCGCTAAATTTTCTAATATCAGTATATTATCTTTCCCTGTTTTTTGCAAATGCTTGTAAGAATCCGTGTGCTTGACATCGAAATAAAATGTGTCTACATAAGGAATAACATCTTCTAAATGTTCTGAATAACCACAGGTTTCAACAACGGTGTTTACACCTTTTTCCTGCAACCCTTTCAAAAACTCACTAACAAATTCCCATTGCGAAAGCGGTTCTCCACCCGAAACCGTAACGCCACCACCGGAAAAATCGTAATAATGCTTGTCTTTCATTACCATGTCGGTAAGTTCTTGCACCGTATACTCTTCACCCTCTACAAAAAGCGCATGGGTCGGGCATTTTTGCACGCAAGACAAACACACTTCGCAGGAATTCTTGTCTATTTGCACACCCGTTTCGTTCAATGTTACACCACCAACCGGACAGACCTTCTCGCACGCTCCACACCCAATACACTTTGTCGAATCATACGCAACAGACGAAGCCGGATCTTGAGATTCGGGGTTTGCACACCAAGTACAAGCAAGGGGGCATCCCTTGAAAAATACATTTGTCCGAATGCCCCTGCCGTCGTGTAAACTATATCGTTGTATATTAAAAACTACACCTTTATTCATATTTATAACACATGCTCTGTCCTTGCTATAATATCGTCTTGCGTTTCTTTTGACAAAACATTGAAAAACGCGCTGTACCCGGCAACTCTTACAATTAAATCTCTGTGCTTTTCCGGGCTTTTTTGTGCATCTATCAACGTGTCTCTTGATACTACGTTGTATTGTACATGAAAACCTTTTAACGCCTCGAAATATGTTCTTAGCATTATTACAAGTTTTAAAACATCTCTTTCTTCTTCAAGAGAACTCGGGTTCAATTTTTGGTTTAACAACACACCGCCGAGCAAATCTTCGGTGGGTAATTTTCCGAGCGAATTAAACACTGCCGTCGGGCCGTTTACGTCTGCACTATGCGTAGGTGAGCAACCTTCTGCCAAGGGTTCTCCCGCTTTTCTGCCATCCGGTGTCGCACACAAATTTTTTCCTTGCGGAACATTTGCCGAAATAGAAGATGTCCCTGCGTAATATCCACCGCCGATAGGCCCTCTGCCATGCCTTGTGTTGTGGAACTTTGCAATTTCATCTATATACACCTTATACGCATCTGCCGTCATGTTGTCTACTTCGTCAACATCGTTGCCGTATTTTGGCGCATCGTACAACAAAATGTTTTGTACTTTTTTGCCGTCTTCGCCTTCAAAATTGTTCATTAATGCGTCCCACACTTCTTGTGCCGAAAGTTTTTTATCGTCGTAAACAACTTTCTTAAGCGCCATTAACGAATCTCCCAAGTTTGCTATGCCAACCTGCAACGGCCCGATGTTATCGTAAATTGCGCCACCTTCTTTAAGCGTTTTGCCCCTGCCTATGCAATCGTCGACGAGTGCCGAACAAAGCATATCCGGAACTTCTTCTTCTAATGCCAAATCGGCACAGTTATCGAGCATAACACTGTATCGAGTGAAATATCGGCAAACTTTGTCCCAAGCCTCTAATACTTGGTCAAAACTTGTCATGTTTGGGAAATAATCGTCGGTGTCGTAAACCTTCTCTCCCGAAGTGACGTCTACACCTCTGTTTAGTGCTATCATAAATATTCTCGGGAAGTTTAGGAAGTTCATGCCCGAAGTTCTGTAACCGTATTTTCCGGGTATAGATACCTCTATACAACCGATAGACGAATAACCCATTGCATCTTTTCTGTCTACGCCCCATTTAACGAAAGAGTCTATTATTACTTCGTCGTTGTTAAACGAAGGCATACCAAACCCAAGTTTTATAAGTTGGATACATTCTTTCATGAAATCGTTAGAGATTCCTTTATGGTAACGCACCGACAAGTTCGGCTGTGTCAACTTTAACTGCCCAACGCTTTTGATGATAAGGTAGGATAGTTCGTTTACGGCGTCCGTTCCGTCTAAGTGTTGGCCGCCTATACACGCATTTTGATAAAGCGGACTGCCGGCCGAGAATTTTGTGTGCGAATCACTTCTTATTTTATTTATAGAGAATGTCTTGATCCAGAAATTTTCCACCAAATCAAGCGCATGTTCTTTCGTTATTTTTCCGCTCGCAACGTCTGTCTCGTAATACGGGAACAAAAACTGGTCAAACCGCCCAAAAGAAAGGCTGTGCCCGGAAGACTCTATTTGCAACACAAGGTGAATAAGCCAAACCGACTGCAATGCTTCGTGGAAGTTTCTTGCCGGATATTTCGGCACTCTTTCACAGACCTCGGCAATTTCTAAAAGTTCCGCTTTTCTTTTTTCTTCTTGCTCTTTTTGCGCCATTTCCCTTGCTAAGTCAGCATATCTTTGAGCAAATGCCATTGTTGCCTCAAGCGTCGTTATGGTGGCCTCATAGTAGTATTGTTTTTTCATCTGAGCAAAATCGCTCATGTCTACTTGTGCCTTTAATTCTTTTGCCCGATCGCAAACCGCTTGCAAACCTTCTTTTAAAAGTTTTTCATAGCTGACAGCAAGGTGAGCATCGCCTGCCGTGATGTTTCCTTCAACTTTAATTATTCCTAAATCATAATACTTACGAGCCATAGGCGGCATGAGCGCCAAACCTTTGTCTTTTAGCGTTGTACCCTCCCAAAACGGTGCAATCTCACGGATTTTTTGTTTGTTTTCTTCGGTTATTGTGAACCTGTCGCCGTCACGTTTTTCCCATTCGTCTAATTCGTTCACTACCCAATCAATTGCATATTCGGGAAATATGGGTGCAGAACGGTTTTTGCTCGCCTGATTTCCGACTATCAAACCGCCGTCTTCGATGTAGATAGACATATTACGCAAAATATTATCCAATGCGAATGCACGTTTTAATATCGGTCGTTTGTCTTTGTGTTCTTTGTAGGCCTGCGTGGTAAGCATTGCACGTTCAACGCAAACTTCAGGTTCTATTGTCATGATGTCTTCACGCATCTTTGCTATTCTGTCCGATGGTTTTCCAAAATAATTCATATTATTCTCCTTATAATGATTGCTTTTCGTTTACTGTCTATTTTGCTTGGTTTAGCAGTTCGCACGCACCGATAATACCCACATCTTCTTTGAGTTCGGCATATTTGATGAATATTTCCTGCCCTGCATATTTGCAATATCTGTCGAACGTTGCCTGTATTCTGTTTAATAGCGGATCTCTGAAATTAAGTATCATACCGCCACCCAAAACATAACAATTTAAGTTTATACTAACAAAGAAATTATATATGTAAATTCCCATATAGTAGCCGATTTTATCTACAAGCTCGGCTGCAAGTTCGTCTTGCTCGTCGAAAGCCTGTTTTATTTGAACCGCACTTATTTTATTTAAATCTCCGCCGGCAAAATCAAGTATTGCAGATTTTCTGCCGTCTTTTATTGCGTTTTTTGCGTGTTCGGCTATCATACTGCCCGCCGCATGGCTCATTATACAACCCCTGTTTTCGCATCCGCATTCTACGCCTTCATCGGGTGTTATCAGCATATGGCCGGATTCTCCCGCACCGCCATAACTTCCACGATATAACTTGCCGTTTAATATAAACCCACTGCCTATGCCTGTGCTTACAGCGGTATACATCATGTCGTCGTAACCACGGCCGGCACCGTATTTATGCTCGGCAATTGCGGCTATGTTT
>CAYJNC010000021.1:0-13993 GCA_964371185.1 uncultured Christensenellaceae bacterium | reverse complement strand
ACTATAGATTTAAAAAAAGACGAAAAGGGATTGATAGAGTTTTGTGAAGAACACGGGTTTTCGTTCAACACGTACAGTGCAGAGCAGTTAAACGAAGTACAAGGAGAGTTTTCCGCATCGGAATTTGTGTTGGGCGTGACAGGCGTAGACAACGTTTGCGAGCGGAGCGCAAAGGCGCTTGCCGGAAATATTATTGTAAGAAAAATAAGCAAAAACGGGGTCACTATGGCTGTTTCACTTATTGACAGGGAAGTAGATTTTAATTTATAAGACAAGGGGAAAAATGATGAAGAAATTATACGTTGTGGGCATAGGACCGGGCAACGAAAAATATATGACGGAACAGGCTAAGCAGGCGCTTATAGATAGCGATGTAATTGTGGGGTACACGGTTTATGTTGAATTGGTATCGTCGTTTCACGAGGGGAAAGAAGTGCTTTCAACTCCTATGAAAAAAGAAGCCGAAAGGTGTTTGATAGCGCTTGAAAAAGCAGACGAAGGCAAAAAAGTGGCGATGGTCTGCAGTGGCGACAGCGTGGTATATGGAATGGCAGGCTTGATTTATAGGTTGGCACAAGAATTTCCGCAGGTAGAAATAGAAGTGGTAGCGGGTGTTTCTGCGGCATTAAGCGGTGGAGCGGTATTAGGAGCACCGTTGACGTCTGATTTTGCGGTCATATCGCTAAGCGATCTATTGACGCCGTGGGAAAAAATAGAAAAAAGGCTCGAGTGTGCGGCAATGGGCGATTTTTCCGTATGTCTGTACAACCCTTCCAGCAAAAAAAGGGGCGACTATTTGAAAAAGGCGTGCGACATATTGCTAAAACATAAAGACGAAAAAACGGTGTGCGGCTATGTTAAGAACATCGGAAGAGAGGGCGAACAAAGCGTTTTATTAACGTTAAAAGAGCTTAGAGAAGCAAAGATAGACATGTTTACGACTGTTTTTATAGGGTGCGAGGCAACAAGCGAAATTTGCGGAAAAATGGTCACAGACAGGGGATATAACACATGAAAAAATTGCTGATATTTTCGGGGACAACAGAGGGCAGAGAGCTTTATGATATGTTTAAAAATAAATACGACATAACCCTTAGTGTGGCAACCGAATACGGCAATGTTATGGCAGGGCAAAATGCGCAGGTAGGCCGCATGGACGCAGAACAGATGAAAAATTACATCTGTGACAATGCGTTTGACATGGTGGTAGACGCAACGCATCCGTATGCAACCGAGGTTTCAAAAAATATTGCGGTTGCGTGCGAAGAAAAAAGTGCAGAGTTGTTGCGCTTGGTCAGGCAAAAAAGCGACACCAACGGCGTGATTATCGCTAAAAATGCGCAAGAGTGTGTTGCGCTGATAGACGGTATGGAGGGGAATGTTTTGCTTAGTACGGGCAGCAAGGAACTTGATGTTTATGCAAAGGTAAAGGATTTTGCAAACAGGCTTTTTGTCCGTGTGCTACCGACGGTTGATTCGGTTGCGAGGGCGAGCCGGTTAGGCTACAAGACGTCTCATATAATTGCGATGCAAGGTCCATTTTCATGCGAGTTAAACACTGCATTAATCGGGCAATTTAACATAAAAATATTGGTAACAAAAGACGGTGGACAGGCCGGGGGATTCGGTGAGAAACTTTTGGCGGCGCAAAAAGCAGGCGTTTCTACCTTGCTTATTAGGCGACCGAATGAAGAAGGGTTTTTAATGCGAGAAGTTGTGAAAATGTTGGAGGATAAGGCATGAGGGTTTACGTTGTTGGCATTGGAATGGGAAATACTTTGACGAGCGAGGCGAAAGAAGCAATAAAAAGTGCCCAACTGCTTATCGGGGCACGGCGTGTTGTCGACAGTGTTTGTTCGGACGTAAAAAAAGTCTATGCCATTGCGCCGACGGAAATTGCAAATGCGATAGACACCGCCAAATGCGAAACTGTTTGCGTGCTTTTTAGCGGAGACGTAGGTTTTTACAGCGGTGCAAAAAAATTATACGAACTAATCGAAAAGCATGAAGTTGTAGCCATTAGCGGTATCAGCAGTGTGCAATATTTTTGCGCTAAACTAAAAAGGCCTTGGCAAGACATGAAACTCATTAGTTTGCATGGACGAAAGGCAGACGTTGTAAGCAATGTTATGCGAAACTCCGAATGTTTCTTTTTAACAGACAAAGATTGTTCTCCTAACTATATTTGTGACAAACTGGTGGGCTACGGGCTTGGGCATTTACAGGTAAGCGTGGGACAAAGGCTTTCTTATGCGGACGAAAAAATTTGCGTAGGAACGGCGGCGGAGCTTGCAAACAAGCAGTTCGATTCCCTTTGTGTCTGCATAGTAGAAAATGATAGAGTAGCCGAAAACTCAGGTGCAATTGACGACGAAGCTTTTCTACGTGGGAAGGTACCCATGACAAAGCAAGAGGTTAGAACTGTAATAATTTCAAAATTATGTTTAAAATATACAGATGTTGTGTATGATATAGGTGGAGGGACGGGGTCTGTCTCGATAGAAATGGCGCAGATTGCGAAGCGTGTTTACAGCATAGAATGCAATGACGATGCGGTCGCTCTTATGCAAAAAAACAAGGATAAGTTTTTTGCCCATAATTTAGAAATTGTTAGCGGTAAAGCGCCGGATGCGCTTATTGGCCTTCCCGAGCCAAATGCGGTTTTTGTGGGAGGATCTAAGGGAAATATGGCCGAAATTCTTGCGAGTGTGGCAAAAAAAGGGGTAAAAATAGCAATTTCCGCAATAGCAATAGAAACACTTAGCACTGCCATAAGTGAACTTTCTAAGTATTGCGTTCCCGAAATTGTTTGTGTATCGGTCAGCAAAGGCAAACGGGTAGGAGAATACACGATGATGAACGCCTATAACCCAATATATGTAATTAGCGGAGTGGTACAATGATGGACAGGGTAATGATAGCCGCACCTTCGAGCGGTACGGGTAAGACAACAATAGTTTGCGGATTGCTAAAGGCCCTATTAAACAGAAATATGGATGTGGCATCTTTTAAATGCGGACCCGACTACATAGACCCAATGTTCCACAGAAAAGTCATTGGGGTAGAATCTTATAACTTAGATTTGTTTTTGCAAACGGAAGAACAAACAAAAGGTTTTTTTGTTAATAATTGCAAGGAGATTTCTGTTGTTGAAGGTGTTATGGGCTACTATGACGGTGTGGGCGCAACCGCACAGGCGAGCAGTTATGAAGTGGCGGCGGCCACAAACACACCGGTTGTATTAGTGGTCAGGCCAAAAGGGCAATCGCTTAGCGTTGCCGCACTAATTAAAGGGTTTTTGGAGTATAAAGAGGACAGCAATATAGCCGGGATTATTATGAACGGATGTTCAGAAAACTTATATAAATTGTTGAAACCCGCTGTAGAAGCGCTAAATTTGCGTGTTTACGGGTATTTGCCTACTATTAATGAAATAGAGTTTAAGAGCAGGCATCTTGGGCTTATAACGGCAGACGAAATTTATGATTATGAACAAAAAATTGAGGTATTGGCAAAAAAAACAGAACAAACAATAGATGTTGATGGTTTGATTGAACTGGCGAAAAGTGCGCCAAAAATTGAGGGAGAGATACAACCGCTTGAAAAAGTTGTGCATGGCAAAGTTGTGGCGGTTGCAAAGGATAGTGCATTTTGTTTTTATTACGAGGACAATTTAAACGTACTAAAGGAATTAGGTTGTGAAATAAAAACTTTCAGCCCACTAAAAGATAAAGAATTGCCCAAAGGTACTTCTTGCATTTATATAGGAGGAGGTTACCCCGAACTATATTTAAAAGAATTATCACAAAACACAGAGATGAAAGATGCGATTAACTCGGCTATCGGTGGCGGCACGCCAACAATTGCCGAGTGTGGCGGTTTTATGTATTTATGTGAAGAGATAGACGGGCAAAAAATGGTGGGTGCGCTTTTGGGGAGTTGTTTTAACACCAATAAACTAAGCAGATTCGGATACGTAGAGTTGACGGCACAAGAAGAGGGAGCCTTCTTTTCAAAGGGGGAGAAAATTCGTGCACACGAGTTTCATTATTGGGATTGCACTTTAAACGGGCAGGCTTTTACGGCAAAAAAACCTGTTACGGGGAAAGAGTGGAAGTGTGCGAGAAACGAAGGGAATTTGCTTGCCGGGTTTGCACACATATATTTTAGAAGTAACCCGGACATACTAAGGAGGTTTGTATTATGTGGGAAATAGAAAAATGCGATAATATAGCCATGGAGACGGCACAAAAGCGGTGGGATAGCATTGCAAAACCCATCGGTTCACTTGGTTTGTTAGAAGATGCTATCATAAATATTGCGGGACTCATGGGAACAGCCGACATAGACATATCAAAAAAAGCCGTGGTTGTGATGTGTGCAGACAACGGAGTAGTCGCACAAGGCGTCTCTCAGGTGGGCAGCGAGGTTACCGCCGTTGTTGCAAAGAACATGACGAACGGCAAAACTTGTCTGTGTGAAATGGCTAAAATAGCACAGGCTAAAGTGGTTGCGGTAGACGTTGGCATGAATATTGATGTAGACGGTGTGTTGAACAAAAAAACCGCATACGGAACAAAAGACATGACAATAGAACCGGCCATGACAAAAGAACAGGCGATTTCTGCCATTAATGTTGGGATAGATATGGTAAAACAGCTTAAAGATGAGGGTTACAACCTGTTGGCGACAGGCGAAATGGGAATAGGAAACACCACAACCGCAAGTGCCGTTTGTGCGGTTCTTACCGGCAAAGACGTAAAAACGGTTACCGGTAAAGGTTCGGGCTTAAGCGACTTAGCGTTTGAAACCAAGAAAAATGCGATTGTGCGTGCCATAGAAATAAACAAACCAAACAAAGACGACGGCATAGACGTGCTTCGTACGATAGGTGGTTTTGACATAGCGGCAATGGCAGGAATGTTTATCGGTGGTGCGATAAACAGGATACCTATTATAATAGACGGCTTTATTTCGACGGTGGCTGCGATGGTTGCAAAAAAAATAGAGCCGAGCTGTGAATGTGCGATGGTTGCAAGCCATGTATCGGCAGAACCTGCCGGCAAGATGGCACTCGAAAGTTTGGGTATAGAGCCGTTTTTACACGCACAAATGCGTTTAGGCGAAGGAACTGGTGCGGTTGCGTTAATGCCTGTTTTAGACATGGCCGCGGCTGTTTATAAATATATGAGTACTTTTTCTCAAATAAACATAGAAGATTATGAAAGGTTCAACTGAAAATGAAAAGGCTTATTATCGGAGGCAGTGGAAGCGGTAAGAGTGAATATGCAGAAAGTTTATTGATGGGGCAGGATAATTTATTTTACTTAGCCACGATGCGGCCGTATGGTAAAGAGGGTAAAAGGCGGATAATCCGTCATAAAAAGATGCGAGAAGGCAAAGGCTTTACAACCATAGAACAATTCTTAGACATTGCACAGGCCGACATAAAACCGGGTAGCAATGTGTTGCTCGAATGTTTGGGAAACCTTGTGGCAAACGAAATCTACGAGGGAGAAAGAGATGCAAAAGAACGCATTGTGCAAGGCGTTTTGGAGTTGTGTGAAAAATGTAATAACATAGTCATTGTGACAAACGATGTTTTTTGTGACGGTATTTTTTATGATGAAGAAACTAACCAATATTTAGAATGTTTGGGTTATGTTAATAAAAAAATTGCCGCTAAACTCGGTGGTGTCACAGAGGTTGTTTGCGGAATAGGAGTAATTCATGCGATTGATTAAAAGTATCGCAATATGTTTTTCTATGTACAGTAAGATTCCTATGCCGAAAGTCTCTTGGGACAAAGAAAACATGCGGTATGCAATGTGTTTTTTTCCGTTGGTGGGAGTGGTTTTAGCCCTTGCGTTATTCGGTGTGATTTGGGTGTGTCAAACGTTGCAATTTTCTGAAATTTTGGTGGGTGTGTTTGTAGCCGTTCTCCCGATTGCGTTAACGGGGGGCATACATATGGATGGTTTTTTGGACACGGCCGACGCATTGGCCAGCCATCAAACAAAAGAACGCAAATTAGAAATATTAAAGGACAGCCACACCGGGGCGTTTGCAATTATTTCGTTTGGGATATATTTTGCGCTATACATAGCAATTGTCGCAAATATAGAGTTTAACGGTACGGCAATTTTGCTTATCGGATGCGGATATGTGTTGGAAAGATGTTTGTGCGGGATGTCGGTGGCAAAGTTTCGCTGTGCAAAAAACAGTGGCTTACTGCATACATTTGCTGACGGTGCGGCAAAAAGAACGGTTTTTATTGTGCTTGTTACGATCACGATTTTGCTTGTTACATTTATGATGGTAATAAGCCTTATGTCGGTTATAATAATTGCGTTAGCGATTTTGATTATGATATATTATTATTTTAAGAGTAAGAAAGAGTTTGGCGGAATAACGGGTGATTTGGCAGGATGGTTCATACAGATTACGGAAATTGCAATACTCCTGTCGGTGGTTATTTTGCAAAAAGGAGGTATAATATGATACTTGTAATAGGTGGAAGGTGTAGCGGAAAAAAAGACTATGTTTTAAGTTTAGGTTACAAAGAGGAAGACATAACGACGGACATTGATGAAAAGAAGCCGATTATGTATCGTTTAGAAATGGCAGATTTGCCTATAGATGAAGAGCTTTTATCGGACCGTGAAGTCGTTATTTGTGACGAGGTAGGCAATGGCATTGTACCGTTTTTAGAGACTCAGAGGCAGAGAAGGGAAGAAATCGGTAGTTTGCTCAACAGCCTGGGCAAAAAGGCAGACAGTGTGATTAGGATAATTGCCGGCATACCGATTAAGCTAAAATAGGAGTAAACGCTTGTGTATGTAGTTATTTGGGGAATAATTATTGGATTCATATTAGATTTATTTTTGGGGGACCCTGCTTTTTTGCCACACCCTATTGTTGCTATCGGAAAATTAATCGGTTTTTTTGAAAAGCGATTGATACAGAGCAAAAATCAGGTGATGGCAGGAGGTTTAATGGTGTTTTTTGTGTGCGCAATAAGTTTTATGGTTCCTTTTGCGATACTGTTTATTGCATTTATGCTGTCTCCGTTGCTTTGCATAATATTAAACGGGATAATGTGTTATTTTATTTTTGCGACAAAGTGTTTGGGGCAGGCGTCAAACCATGTGGCGAGCGAATTGAAAAAAGGTACGGAAGCCGGCAGGGTTGCTGTTTCGCAGATTGTAGGTCGGGACACTTCCTCGCTTAGCGAGAAGGGTGTTATTCGCGCGACTGTAGAAACGGTTGCCGAAAACACGACAGACGGTGTTGTTGCACCGTTAATTTTTATGGCTTTTGGCGGTGCGCCTTTTGCGTTCCTATATAAGGCGATAAACACGATGGACAGTATGGTAGGCTATCGAAACGAAAAATATTGTAGATTTGGCAAGGTAGCGGCAAAATTAGACGACGTCGCAAATTTTGTGCCGGCACGCATAACCGCCTTTCTAATGATGGCGGCTGCGTTTTTTTGTGGGTATGATGCGAGTGGTGCGGCCAAGATTTGGGCAAGAGACAAGAAAAAACATGCAAGTCCTAATTCCGCACAAACAGAAGCTGTTTGTGCGGGTGCGCTTAACATACGTTTGGCAGGAGATGCGGTTTATTTTGGAAAAGAATATAAAAAGCCATACATAGGAGACGAAAAAAGAGAAATAGAAATTGCCGACATAAAAAGAACAAACAAACTCATGTATACAACAGCTGTTTTGGGGGTTGCTGTCGTGCTTTTTGCATGGTTTGGAGTAATTTTGGCAGCGAATTATTAGGAGAAGAATAATGAAACTTGTGCACGGTGGGGATATTATAGGGTTCATGGAAGAATATGGCGAAAAACCCATAGATTTTTCGGCGAATGTTTCGCCGCTGGGTCTGCCCGAGTCTGTTAGGGCGGCTGTTTTGTCGTCGCTTGAAAGCGCCGATATTTATCCGGATCCGCTTTGCAGAAAACTCTGCGCAAAGATTGCCGAATATGAGGGCGTAAAAGCAGGGCATATTTTGTGCGGAAACGGTGCTTCAGACATTATTTTTCGGTTGGTTTTGGGGTTAAAACCGAAAAGGGCACTTGTAACATCGCCGACTTTTGCCGGTTATGCCGAGGCTTTAGCCGTTTTGGGGTGCGAGATTAATAGGCATTTGTTGAAAAAAGAAAATAATTTTGACCTGACCGAAGATATTATACGAGATATAGACAACCAAACAGACATTGTGTTTATTTGCAATCCGAACAACCCGACAGGGCGTACGGTAGACATTGCGTTGCTGCAAAGAATACTCGAGCGTTGCGAAAAATGCGGTTGTATACTTATGGTAGACGAATGTTTTATAGAGTTTTTGCCGAATAACGAGGAACGTACGATGAAAAGTTTTCTTACAAGCAAGCATTTGTTTTTGCTGAAGGCTTTCACCAAGCAATTTGCAATGGCCGGCATACGCTTAGGCTATGGGATAACATCTGACGACCGGATAATTAAAAAAGCAAGGTGCGCCGGGCAAACGTGGAGCGTTTCTCATGTTGCGCAAGAAGCCGGAATTGCGGCACTTTGCGATAACGAATATTTAAAACGGCTTAACGAAAAAATTGTTGAGTGGAAAGAAAAATTGATGGCCGTACTTGACAGAGACGACATTGAAGTCATAGGCAACAGCGCTAACTATGTGTTTTTTTGTTCAAAAATAAAGGATTTACAAACGCAACTTGCCAAAAAGGGTATTTTAATACGTTCGTGTAAAAATTATGACGGTTTGAGCGAAGATTATTATAGGGTTGCGGTTCGAGACGAAAACGACATTGCAGTCTTTGAAAATGCGATGAGAGACATATACTAAGAATTTGTGCAGGCGAAGGGGAGTACTATGAAAGCAAAAAAAATTATGGTTCAGGGGACAATGTCTAATGCGGGCAAGAGTTTGCTTGTGGGTGGATTGTGCCGAATATTTAAACAAGACGGGTATGTGGTGGCACCCTTTAAAAGCCAAAACATGGCGCTAAACAGCTATATAACAAAAGAAGGGCATGAAATGGGCAGGGCGCAGGTCATGCAGGCAGAGGCGGCAGGTGTTTTGCCTAACGTCACAATGAACCCCATATTGCTAAAGCCGACAAGCGACAGCGGAAGCCAAGTCATTGTAAACGGGAAATCTATTGGTAACATGGCGGCGGCAGAGTATTTCGCATACAAAAAAGAACTGATTCCGCAAATAATGAGCGCATTTTCTAAGTTAGAGCAAGAGTATGATATCATAGCCATAGAAGGTGCGGGAAGCCCGGCGGAAATTAATTTAAAGCAACAAGACATTGTAAACATGGGAATGGCGAAAATGGCAGATTCACCTGTTTTGTTGGTGGGTGACATAGACAGAGGAGGCGTTTTTGCGAGCCTGTTCGGTACGGTTGCCTTGTTAGAGGAAGAGGAAAGGGCAAGAATAAAAGGCATTATAATAAATAAATTCAGGGGAGACGTAGAGATATTAAAACCGGGTCTTAAAATGTTAGAAGAGCTGACGGGCATACCGGTTATAGGTGTCGTCCCTTATGCCCACGTAGATATAGACGACGAAGACAGCCTGAGCGAGAGGCTTACCGCGAAAAAAGAGGCTTGTTTGGCCGACATTGCGGTAATACGGTTGCCGAGGATGTCTAATTTCACCGATTTTTATGTTTTTGATCAGATTGAGCAGGTTGGCGTGCGATATGTTGACAGGGTAGCAAACTTAGGCTCTCCGGATTTAATAATAATACCCGGCACAAAAAACACAATCGAAGATCTAAAATGGTTGCGTGAAAGCGGTTTAGAGGCGGAAATCAAAAAATATGCGGCGGCAAAAAAACCGCTTATCGGAATTTGCGGTGGGTATCAGATGTTAGGGCAAAGCGTTAGCGATCCTATGGGTGCAGAAGGCGGCGGCGAGGTTGAGGCAATCGGCCTGCTAAACACGAAAACTGTTTTTCGGGAAGAAAAAGTGCGCACACAGGTGGTGGGCAAAGTGGGCGAAATTTCGGGCGTTTTCTCTGCGTTAAGCGGAAGTGAGTTGAATGGATATGAAATTCATATGGGAAAAACGCAAACAGAAGAACTAAGTTTTTGCACATTAGACAGCGACGGAAAAACAAGCGTCGACGGCGCTGTTTGCGACAATGTTTTAGGTACTTATGTTCATGGGGTGTTTGACAGCACGGAAATTTGCACAAAAATTGTGCGCATGTTGCTCGACAATAAAGGTTATACCGACATAGACATAAAAGACCGAATAGATTATGCACAGTATAAAGAAATTCAATACGATAAACTGGCAGACATACTCAGAAAAAGTTTAGACATGCAAAAAGTTTATGATATTATGGGAGTGGAACGGTTATGATACATTTATATTGCGGAGACGGAAAAGGCAAGACGACGGCGGCGATGGGGCTTATTGCACGGGCGCTCGGAAGAGACAGAAAAGTTGTGCTTGTGCAATTTTTAAAAGGAAGTAAGACGGGCGAAATTATGTTTTTTTCTAAGTGCGACAACTTAGAGATTTTGCGAAGTAAGAAGGTTATGAAGTTCAGTTTTCAGATGACAGACGAGGAAAAAGACAATGCAAGAAACGGACATAATGCTATGTTAAAAGAAGCGCTTTTGCTTGAGTATGACATGTTGGTGTTAGACGAGGCGATGGGTGCAATTGGCTCGGGATTGCTTGATTCTCAAATATTAAAAGATGCAATAATAAATTTCAGCGAAGAAAAAGAGCTGGTTATGACGGGTAGAGATCCGGAAAAATTCTTTGTTGAACACGCAGATTATGTCAGCGAAATAAAGTGCATAAAACACCCATACAAAGAAGGTGTTTTGGCAAGAGAGGGTGTTGAATTTTGAGTATAAAACACGTATTACCACAAGAAATAGAAGCAAGAAGCATGGAGATTATTTCTTCTGAAATGGGTGAATGCGCCTATGTCGGTGCTGAAAGAGAAATATTAAAGCGAGTTATTCACACTTCTGCCGATTTTGATTATGTGAAAAACCTTGTGTTTTCAAAGGATTGCACAGAAATTGCAATAGAGGCTATTTTGCAAGGTGCAACAATTGTTACCGACACAAATATGGCTTTGTCGGGGATAAACAAAGCTGCATTAAAGAAGTTTAATTGTACGGCCAAATGTTTTATTGCAGACGAGGACGTTGCCTTAAACGCAAAAGAAATGGGCACAACAAGAGCCTGTGCAAGCATGAAAAAGGCGGCCGAAATAGAGGGAAATGTTATTTTTGCCATAGGAAATGCGCCGACGGCTCTGATAGAATTAGATAGGCTTATTAAAGAGGGGAAAATTGCGCCTTGTTTAATTATCGGTGTGCCGGTGGGTTTTGTTAACGTTGTTGAGAGCAAAGAGCTTATTTGTGAGGCGAACACGAATTATATTGTTGCAAAAGGCAGGAAGGGCGGAAGCAATGTTTGTGCCGCCATCTGTAATGCGCTACTATATTATGCCGGCGGAAGAGACTAAAATAAACAGAGCGAAGAAGAGAGAAAAGAACATGAGCATTAAGATGATAGGCATAGACTATACAACGATGTCGCTTTCAAAAAGAGAAAAATATTCGCTTACTGGCGAAGGGGCAGCAAAACTTTGTGGCAGCTTGAAAGAAAAATATTTTGCTAAAGGCATTGTTGTTATTTCCACTTGTAATCGCACCGAGATTTGGGCAGACGGTTTTAAGGGCGATTTAGAACAGGCGTTTTTCGATTCGATAAACAAAGAAAATGCGCAAGTTTTTACACATAGAAGGAGTAAGCAGGCGGTTAATTATTTGTTTGAGCTTGCTTGCGGAATGCACTCGCAAATTTTCGGCGAAGACCAAATTTTAACACAGGTTAAAAATGCCCTCAACAATGCAAGAGAGGCAGGGGTTTTGTCGGGGACGTTAGAGACACTTTTCAGGTTGGCAATAACGTCTGCAAAAGAAGTTAAAACAAAGGTGGTGCTTACCGACAAAAATTCGTCGGTACCCGGTTGTGCAATAGAGACGGTCATACAAAAGTTTGGCGATATTACCGGTAAGAAGTGCCTGGTTATAGGCAACGGTGAAATGGGCAAACTAACGGCAAATTTGTTGGTAGAACATGGCTGTAAGGTTACGGTTACGGTAAGAAATTACCACAGAGGTGCGATAATAATTCCGGAGATGTGCAGGGCAATCATGTATGACGAGAGGTATGGCTTTATAAAAGATGCCGACATTGTGTTCAGTGCGACACTAAGCCCTCACCATACTGTGCGTGTAAAATCTTTGTTGGAAAATGGATATAAAAAAGGGTGTGTATTTGTGGATTTGGCTTTGCCAAGAGACATAGAAGAAGATATAACGGCAATTGACGATGTTTCTTTGATAAACATAGAAAACTTAAATGTCAGCACGCAAAGAGACGGACAGGCAATTTCTTTGGCAAATGAAATTTTAAGCAAGCACATTTTGGAGTTTTACGAATGGTGCAAACGCAGAGACGTGGCAAAAGACGCTAAAATTGTGGGCAAGACACTTGCCGATATTTGCACACAAAGGGTGCAGGGTAAGTTGTGCGAAAAATGCCTTGACGAAGACATTATTGAAATAATAGGGGCGGTCGTGCAAAAAAGTACCGAACGACTTGTTTTTGGTGCAAAAGGCAAAATGGAAGAGCAAATGTATAGAGAAGCGGTTGCGCAGTTTAGGCAGACGGCGGAAGATATGCTGGGCGGAGGAAACATTTAAAATGAGAAAATTTCCGATGTTTATAGACATAGAAAACAAACTTGCCGTCATAGTAGGTGGCGGAAAAATTGCGCTTAGGCGTGCGCAAACACTTGTTAAGTTTGGTTGTGATGTTAAAATTATTGCCCCAAAATGCGAAAAGGAATTGTTTGCAATAAAAGGTGTTGAGGTAATACAAAGAGAGTATTGCACGGGGGATTGCAAGGGTGCGTTTATTGTTGTCGGGGCAACGGACAATGCAACCGTCAACGAAAGAGTAGTTAAAGAAGGGCGGGCTTTGGGTGCTTATGTCAATGCAAGCCATAAAAAAGAACTGTGTGATTTTTATTTCCCGGGAGTCGTTACAAAAGGCGAAAACATTGTTATCGGCGTGAGTGCATCGGGGAGTGATCACAAGGGGGCAAAAGAGATGCGAAAGAAAATCGCAAGCCTAATAGGCGGAGAAGATGAATTATGAAAAAATTGGTGGTAGGAAGCAGAGACAGCATTTTGGCTGTTGCGCAGACAAACCTTGTTATAGACATGATAAAAAGGCAAAACCCATCGTTACAGATAGAACTGAAAACACTTAAAACAACCGGGGACAAAATATTAGACAAAACGCTCGACAAGATTGGCGGAAAAGGACTTTTTGTAAAAGAGCTGGATATGGCACTCGATTCGGGAGAAATAGACATTGCGATCCACAGCCTAAAGGATATGCCGGCCGAACAAAATGCGGATTTTCCCATACTTGCGTTCGTAAAAAGGCAAGACCCAAGAGACGTCATTGTGTTTTCTAAGGAAGAAGATTTTTTAAAAAACGTGGGTACTTCAAGCCTTAGGAGAAAACTTCAATTTTCTATGTTGTACGAAAATGCAAACTATGCTTTTACTCGCGGAAATATTCATACGAGGTTACGTAAGTTAGAAGAAGGGCAGTGCAGTTGCCTTATTTTAGCGGCGGCAGGGCTTTTGCGTGTTGACATGGCAGCCAAAATAGGCAGATATTTAAGCGTAGAGGAGATGGTTCCTTCTGCCGGGCAGGGCATTTTGGCGGTGCAGGGCAGAAAAGATTTAGACATATTAAATTCGCTTAACGACGAAAAAACCAAAATTCAGGCGGTCTGCGAACGTGCGTTTGTTGCCGCGCTCGGCGGAGGTTGTTCCGAGCCGGTGGGCGCTTATGCAAGCGTTGTAGGAGAAGAAATTTTATTGAGAGGTTTTTTCGAGCATGAAGGTGAATGCAGGGTGAA
>CAYJNC010000020.1:686-14217 GCA_964371185.1 uncultured Christensenellaceae bacterium | reverse complement strand
GCCGTCTTCGTTTTGCGTTGTATGCGTGGTTGTTTTCACCGTCGCCGAAATCTTATCTGCCAATGTCGGCAGTGTAGCAGTATCACCCACCGCAATTTCTTGCGTTGCAATCGCTGTTGCTATTGGTGTTACACTAATAATTTCAACAATATCCACCGGTTTCTCTGTCGTCGGTTGCTCGCTACCCTCGGCAAAGCCGACCGTTGCCGGAATTAAGGTAAACACCAAACAAAGTGCCAATACTATTGCCCAAACTCTTCTGCTTTTCTTCATAAAATACGCTCCCCTATGCTAATTATTTCAAATATTATTTCTATATTTATACATTTTTTATTATACCACATGTCATTGTAATAAACAACCTATTACTATATATTAACTATACTTTTTTCTTTCACCTCCTACCGCTCCCTCTCCTGCTCTATTTTCCTGCTTTTTGACTCTCTTTCTTCTCGGCTTCACGCACAATCGCCTCTTCTTGTATTTTAAATATTTTTTGCGGCTTCTCTTGCAACGCTTGAACTTCTTGAATCTTTTGCACGAGGTGCACTTCTTTTGTCACGACCACTTGCTGCGCTCGCTTCGCTGCCGGCAACTTCAATTTTTCTTTTATGCTTGGTTTTTTTGCACTGTATCACTCCTTTTTTTGTATACAAAAAGGCAACCGTAGCCGCCTGTTTTGGTTATGTTTATATTGTTGTTAGTTATGCTATTTTTTATATTCTGTTATAATATTTTACTCCCTTCAAGAATCATATTAAATCTTTCACTTAATCGCTATCTTTCAACAGCCAAGCTACAACCCATGCCTCCACCGATACACAATGTAGCAAGCCCTTTATTAACATTTCTTCTTTTCATTTCATGCAAAAGTGTTACAAGTATTCTGCAACCGGACGCACCCACCGGGTGCCCTATTGCAATTGCACCACCGTTTACATTTAATTTATTGGGATCTATTGCAAGTTCTCTTCCAACCGCCAAAGCCTGAACAGCAAACGCTTCATTGGCTTCAATCAAATCAAATTCGTCTATAGACATGCCAATATTTTTTAGTAATTTTTTTGTAGATACGACAGGTCCCATTCCCATAATTTCAGGCTCAACTCCTCCAAGAGCTCCGCCTAACCATGTTGCCATAGGCTTTATCCCGAGTTCGTTAGCCTTTTTCTCACTCATAACAACAACTGCCGCCGCACCGTCATTAATAGTCGAAGCATTACCCGCCGTCACACTACCGTCTTTTTTAAACGCAGGACGAAGCTTTGCCAAACCCTCTACGGTTGCACTACTCCTCGGCCCTTCATCTGTATCAAACACTATAGTTTCCCTCTTTTTAGTTATAGTGACAGGCGCTATTTCGTCTTTAAATAAGCCGTTTCCCCTCGCTACACAAGCCTTTTTTTGGCTTTCAACCGCAAAGGCATCCATTTCTTCTCGTGCGATATTATATTTTTCCGCTATGTTTTCTGCCGTTATACCCATATGATAATTATTAAAAGCATCCGTTAGGGCATCGTTTACCATAGTATCTATAAGAGTTCCGTTACCCAAACGATAACCGTATCTTCCTTGTAGCAACGCATATGGTGCCATAGACATGTTTTCCATACCTCCGGCCACAACAATATCCGCTTCTCCACAAGAAATAAGCCGTGCCGCCATGTTTACCACTTCTAATCCCGAACCGCATACCGCATTTATTGTAACCGCCGGTGTTGTAACTTCAAGACCCGCACCAAGCGACGCTTGCCTTGCCACATTTTGCCCCGCACCTGTTTGTAACACACACCCCATATATACTTGGTCTACCATATGAGTCGGTACGTTTGCGCGTTCTAATGCGTCTTTTATTACAATCGAACCCAATTCGGCCGCCGATATCTCACTTAATGTGCCTCCCATATTGCCAATGGCAGTACGACAAGCCCCCGCTAATACTATTTTCATAATTCTCCTCCGGATATTAAACTCTTATAAATTACTTAGACAGGCCCAAAATTTCCCTTGCCTGTTGAGGTGTCGCAACATTGTTGCCTGCAATACGAACAATATCTGCCGCTCTTTCAACCAACTGTCTGTTAGACTCCGCAAGTTGTTTTGCGCTAAACATAACATTGTCTTCCATTCCGACACGCAAATGACCTCCGAGAGCCACCGTTGCCAACATAACAGGAACGTGTCCTTTGCCTATTCCAAGCGCACCCCAGGTGCAATCTTTCGGGAGCAAACTTTTTAAATATACTAAGTTTTCAACCGTAGCGGCAGAGCCACCGGCAGCACCTAATACCAACTGATAGTGGCAAGGAGCCACAAGCACACCTTTTTTTAGATAATAAAACGAATTATATATCATGCCCGCATCAAAAATCTCAATTTCGGGTTTTACGCCGTTTTCTTGCATAGTCTGTCCTAACTCTTCTAAGAATTTAGGATGATTTAAAAACAAACTATTATGCATCCAGTTCATAGAACCACAATCATAAGATGCAATATCCGGCTTTAGCGCTTTTAAATGCGCTTGTCTCGTTTCGTCTGTCGCATTCAAATCCCCCGATGTTGTGAGATTTATTATTATATCGCAATCCTTATATTCTTTAATTAGTGCAACCGTCTCCCTAAACTTCTCGGTGTCCATAGTTCCTTTGCCCGCATCATCTCTCATATGCAAATGACAAATAGCCGCACCCGCCTTATAACAGTCATAAACATCTTCCGCTATTTCTTTTGGCGTCATAGGTATGTTAGGATTGTTTTCTTTTGTAGGCCACGCCCCTGTCGGCGCTACTGTAATTATTGTATTAGCCATAATAATCTCCTCGTATAATATTAAGATTCAATACACTTTAAATCTTGGTCGATAATTAGTTCTGCTTGTGTTGCCGCAATAATCTCTTCCACTGTAAATTCCGGATTGTATTCCACCAGGTGCAAACCATCGCTTAAAACATCTATCACTGCCATCTCTGTAATAATTCTGTCTACACATTTAATAGCCGTATAAGGCAACGTGCATTTTTTCAATATCTTAGGCGCACCCTTTACCGTATGTTCCATAGTTACGACAACTCTTTTGGCACCTACCAACAAATCCATGGCTCCACCCATTCCGGGCATTCTTTTATTGGGAATTAACCAATTCGAAAGCGAACCCTCTTCGTCAACTTCTAAACCGCCAAGCATTGTAACATCTACATGGCCACCTCTAATAAGAGAGAATGACAACGATGAATCTATAAAACTGCCACCTTTTGCAACAGCGGTCGGAGATCCCCCCGCATCTACAACAAACAACGGATCTACATTCTCTTCTGTCGGCGAGTCTGCTCCTATGACTCCGTTTTCGGCTTGCAATGTAACATTAACATCCTCGGGCAAAAACTTTGTAGCCAATGTAGGTATGCCTATTCCTAAATTAACCACATCTCCATCTTTCATTTCTTTTGCAGCTCTTTTAGCTATATAGCTTTTTATTTCTTGCTTATCCACAACAAATGCCTCCTCTAACAATGTGATCAACCAATATTGCAGGTGTACGAACATCTTCGGGAATAATGCTATCAACTATTTCTTGAGCCTCAACTATTACAGTATCGGCAGCTGTCGCCATCACTATATTAAAATTGCTTGTAGTTCCCTTATACCAAACGTTTCCGTATTCATCTACCTTTGTTCCGAAAACAATAGCAAAATCCGCACGCAAAGGTTTCATCAACAAATAGTCTTTTCCGTCTATGTTTTGCTTGTTTATGCAAAGCGGACTTTGTTCAACTAATGTTCCGACACCCGTCGGCGTCAATACTCCACCTAATCCTGCGCCACCTGCCCTAATCATCTCGGCAAAAGAACCTTGTGGCACAAGCTGTACTTCTAAAGTTTTATCTATCATAGATTGCTGTCCAACCTGTGGATTTAACCCCACATGAGTTGCTATCATTTTTGTTATTTGTCTATTGTTTATAAGTTTTGCAACCCCATAAAACTCACCGCCATCCGGTCCGTTTAACAGTGCTCCATCATTACATATCAATGTCAAGTTGCCTGTTCCTTTTTTTGCAAGTGCATCGACAAACGAATGTGCATTACCACACCCCATGAAACCACCGATCATAACGCTTGCACCCTCAAAAATCATGTCAACCGCCGCATCTATCGAAATAATTTTATTCATAACATTTTTACCTTTCGACTGTTAAATACACCCTGCATATGTATATACTCTGTCTTCTACATCTTTGTTTATGTCGTCTTCGTCTATCTCCGCGACACATCTAACCATAGATCCGTCCCCTAAATACCATCTAATCGGGAAACAGAAAAATCTAAAACGCTTGCCCGAAACTTTGTCTAAATCTCCGCCCAAATTTTCAACACCCACTATTCCGTTTCCAAGCATTAATTTATGACAAGGTTCCCAAGTACCCCAGCAACCTATTTCTTCTAACAATCCAAATTTTTCATTATAGGCATCTATTCCGTGCAATTTTATGTACTCTTCTTTATCAAACTCCGCATAAGCCTCTAAACCGAATTTTTCAATGTATTCTTGTGTAATCGGCCTACCTGATGCACCCATCAAATTAAGTGCAGTTGCTCCGTTTACTCCCATAGCTGTATGTAGCGGATGGTCTAATGCTTGCATGTCCATTGCAACACATTTTACTTTATGCTTTACGAACCACTTTCCTGCATCGACTCCCGTTCCGCAAGAATAATGATAATAATCTTTAGAGTCGTCAAACTGCCTGTGCATTCCTGTGTTTAAGCATACCACCATGCCTTCTAATTCTTCGGGTAATATATTAGCTCTCTTACAAGCGTCTTCTAAGTGCTTATCGGTAATAAGCCCCCATTTTTCCACTTCAATTTCCAAACAAATTGCATCTCCCGTGTACGCATCTACCGGCATCTCATGAGTATATCTTGCACGTTTACCATCGAATTCTTTTTCCATAACGTGTCTTGGAGCATCACAATGAGTCCCGGTGTGTTGAACGCAATCTATTCTTTGTGTTAGCACTCCACCCTTTGCCAAAGAGTGCATAGAATCTATTACCGGCTTTTGAAAATACGGCCACCGTGGTGTATCCGCACTAAACGGATGAGTTAAATCTACAAATATTTTTTTAGACATAATTATATTCTCCTAATTCTCTTTCCTACTGTTATCAAGCAAATAATTGCGCAATTTACTTTTAGACATTTCAATTTCTTCTTTTGTCCATTCTTGCCATCCCGACAAGGTGGCAAAACCATTCTTACCTTCACCAAGCATTTGCCCTAAGCATTTAGACGGTTCATGGTTGTCCGCCAGATATTTTAATATATACGAATGAATCTTATAAGAAAGATCTATCGAGACCATATCGGAATTTTCCATAGGTCCTAACACCGGCCATCTAAGACCGGGGCCGTATTTGCAGGCATCATCAACTGTTTTTGCATCTGCAATCCCCTCTTCCACCATGTAAAACGCTTCTCGCCACAAGGCATGTTGTAGTCTGTTAGCAACAAACCCCGGAACATCTTTCTTACAATAAATCGGCTTTTTGGAAACCTTTTTCAATAGTTCCATCACCATGAAAATATATTTTTCTTCTGTTTGTTCCGTCTTAACAACTTCCACCAAAGGAATCAAGTGTGCCGGATTCCAAAAATGAGCTCCTAATACTCTATCCCTGTTTTTGCATTTGGAAGCTATTTCACCCACACTCATAACCGAAGTGTTAGTTGCAATAATACAATCTTGCGAACAGTATTTTTCTGCATCGGTCAAAACTTTCTGTTTTAACCCCATATCTTCCGGCACACATTCTATAATAAAATCTGCATCGCCAAACACAATGTCATCTTCTCTGTAAAATGCAATTCTATCTAATATTCCTTGCCTTTGCTCCTCTTTCAGAATACCTTTTTCTATCATCAAATCTATGTCATTCTTTATGGGCGCATACATGTCCTCCACCCATTCAACCGCTTTCACTTTGACACAATAGTCTTCATTTGAAGCAAAAACCAAAGCAATAGAATTTCCCATCATTCCATTGCCTATTACGGCAATATTTTTTATTTCTTGAGTATTTAGCATCCCCAATAACCGCCTGTTGCATCATAATTACCACCTGTCAAAAAGTCTGAAGCGGGCGACGCTAAAAATACAGCCAAGCCAACAAAATCACACGGTTCTCCCAACCTTCCGGCAGGTAGACGTTTCAAGAAATTCTGATACACTTGCGATTCTTTGTCAAACATCCATTCTGTTAAATCCGAACGAAAAACGGTTGGATTTATGGTGTTTACATTTATACCATATTTGGCAGTGAGCTCACAAGCCATAGATTGTATCATAATGTCACAAGCACCTTTTGATGCACAATAGCCGGTATACCCTGCCATGCCTGCTTTTGAACGTGCCGAAGAGGTTACAATAATTTTTCCGCCGGTATTCTGATCTGCCATTTTTTGTGCGACAATTTTTGAAACCACATATACACTCTTTAAATCCGCATCTATAATGTTTTGCCATTCTTCAACAGACTGCTCAAGCATCGCTTTAGGCTGATTATATCCATGCGCTACCGCCAAAATATCGACACTTCCGTATTCGCCCGCCGTAAATTCAACCAATTTTTCAACTTCTTGTTCGCACACGGGATCACACGCATAATATTTTGCATTAAAACCACTTTTATTCATACCGTCAACAATAACTTCAAGCTTCTCGCTGTTTCTGCCGGTAAGAACAACATTAGCGCCACTCATCCCATAGGTTATCGCAATCGCCCTACCAAGCGCACCCGTTGCACCTGTCACAATTGCGGTTTTTCCTTTAATCGAAAACATATTTTCCACAAAACTTTTTTCTACATCTTTAGACATAACACAGCCTCCTTATTCGGGATAATTAATTACAACCAACATTCTAACCGGTGAATTTGTTTCGTTCACCAAAGTTCTACCCTCATTTGGCATAAATGAAATAGCTTCATCTTTCCCCATTACATATTTTTTTCCATCATCATCAGTAACAGTGATTTCACCTTCCAAAACATAGTAAAACTTTTCAAGTGGGTTATCGTTGTAGGCATACTCTGCCCCGCCACCGGGTAAAAATGTCGATAGTCCTACCCAAAACTTTTCCGCTCCGGTTTCTTCTTTGCCGTGTATCCGCATAGCAGTCATTCCGTAATGGCCGGGTGCTTCATATGCTTTTAAATCATTTAAAGATCTTTTTATCATAATTTTTATCTCCTCATAACAAGATTTTTATAACCTATTTAATATAATTTTTTAATTCATGAAACTATCAAACATTTTGCGTATAATTCCAAGCCCTTCTTTTGTATCCATAAGTGGTTTATACTCTATTCCGACTCCACCACTATAACCTGCTTTTTGCAGCAGTTTTATTATAGAAACATAATCGAGTTCTGATCCAAAAGGTTCATTTCTCCCCGGGCTACCGGCACAATGAACATGAGCTATCAGGTCTATATTGTCTATCATCGTACGTGTAACATCACCCTCCATTACTTGCATGTGGTATATGTCAAACAGTACTTTAACATTAGGAGAGTTTATTCTCCTTGCCATGTCAAAGCCTTCTTTTGAAGACCACAAGCCGGCTTCCGGATGATCTACCTTGTTGTTTATCGGCTCTATTAACATTGTCATGCCTTCTTTTTCAAATAACGGCAACAACTCTCGAATACCGATTTCCATGTTTTTCAGTTGTTCTTCGTGTGAAATGTCTTCCATGAAGTCTCCCGATGCAATTATTATTTGTTTGCACCCAAGAGACTTAGCTTGTTCAACCTTCTTCTTTGTAAGTTCAATAAATGTTTCCTTGTTTTTTGCATCTGTAAGCCCGATTAAATCAGACAACATAAGCAAAACAGAAACCTTCTCTTGTTCACAAACATTTTTAATTTCGGTTAAATCTTTTTTGTCTGTAAAGCAAATTTCTATAAAATTATATCCCAAGCTTTTTATCTCTTTTATCGCTTTAATACTGTCTACACCATCATAGACAAAATCTATATTTATAGATACATTCATAGTTTTATCTCCTTAGTTAGGATCGTATTGTTTTTGCATTGTCATTCCAACTTGTTCCATTACTTCTATCGGTGTACCATCCGGATCCACCAACCAAGCAACCAAACATCCGTCTTCTGAATGATGAACATCATCAATAGTGTTTACCAAGCCTGTTTTATCGGGATCTTTCCATACATCTACACCCTTGCTTTGCAATTCTTTTATCATCTCTACCATATTTTCTGTTTCAAGTGCAAAATGCCACATTGTTTGGTTATCATAAAAAACAGTTTTATCAGGATGCGGATGAGGGTTGTTTGCATTAACAGGTTGTAGTTCCAAATATTGACCATGCGCAATTTTTATATAAATATCCCACGGCTCATCATCTTCATTTACTTTCAGTCCGTATAATACTTCAAACCCCAACTTTTCATAATACTCAACAGATTTTTTTGCATCATTAACAAATAACGATACATGGAAAAGACTTTTAAATAATTTCATAGTAATATTCCTCTTTCTTATTTCAATAATATATATTTCTTACATCTGTTTGAAACAGATGCTTTATTTGTAAATTGGTGATAACACTGTGTCTACAAAATATTTTGAGAGTGTCATCGTCGCAAGTGGATCGGGAGTGCCGTCCGTTTCCATGGCAACCCAACCTTTGTATGCATGTTTTTTCATAGATCTGTATAAAGATTCAAAATCTACATTTCCGCCACCCGGTTCAAAGAACCAACGATCACCATCGTTAGGGAATTCCGCACCCGCTTTAAAACGTTCTTCATCGCTTACACCTATTTTTTTAGTATCTTTAAGGTGAATATATTTTGTTATTTCATGATATTTCTCGTATAATTGCGCCGGATCAAACCCCATAATTGAAACTTGTGCGGTATCTATGCAGAAACCAACCGTTTTATGGTTTACTTTATCTAAGTACTCTTCTAATCTGTCCTTATTGATAGCACACCAAAATTCCGAATGTACGCAGGGTGTTATCCCTTTGTCGTTTGCATATTCCCCAACTCTATCCATTAAATCCACACAATTTTGCAGCTGTTCATCATTTAACGGGCCGTTTCCGTAATATCCGCTTGCCGGCATGATTGTTAATATTTCCGATTCTAACTCCGCGGCGAAATCAACAACACGTTTAACCGCTAAAAATGTGTCTTCGTGGCTGTTTTTATTTTCCGCTCCGATCGCAACCGCAAAAACAGCCGGAATAGCCTGTATACCTACAGACTTCACGAACTCTAAGAATTCTTTTGTACTCGAAAAATATTCACGAACATATGTTTCCATATGAAACATTAACTCTATTCCAAAATAACCGTTTGCAACATGGTACTTTAATATTGTTTCCCAATCCATATAATAGATTGAATTGTTTATATCTTTCTTATACCATTCGTCCCAATTGTTTCTTTTTTTCAACGGAACTTGCAATCCCCACATATTTGTCTGATAAGCATATTTTATATTATTCATTTTTCTCACTCCAAACCAAACTTAGTCGTCCAACTCATTTTTAACAGTGCTCGGTAAAAATCAGAAGTTTTTGCAGATTCCATTACCACTACACCTAAAAATCCGGTTTCTTCAAGGGTTGCGACACACTTTTTAAAATCTATCGTTCCATCACCCATATCGCAATATACCCTCTGCAAAAAGTCATCCGGGCATTCTGCGTGCGCTTTACTATATTGAGAATTGCTATCAACATAATCCGAATCACAAAACTTAGGTAGCATTATTCTTTTCCCGTACTTCTTAACCGCTGTGCAAAAATCTACTCCTGCTATGCTCAACTGCGCCGTGTCCGGTGACCAAAACACCTGCGCGGCATCTAATAATTCGTATACTTTTTCGCCCCTGAATACGCCGTAAAATTCATTACGCACTACGATTGTTATTCCTTGTGCTTTGGCTTTTTCATTTATATTCACGACTGTTTTTATCATGTTTTCTACGTAATTTTCTTCACTGCCGAAATATTTTATTACATTATAAACTTCAATAGATGGGCTTAAAACCAAAGTGTTAGTGCCCATTTTTTTTGCAAATTCCATAGCTACCGTTGCCAAATCTTCAAACTCGACAAACAACTCTTTTTCATCTTTTGACTTTGCAACAATATCAAGAAAAGTATCTTGGGCACAAATATGTAAAGCGCAAATTTCATCTATACCATTTTCACTTAAGAAATTCACATATTTTTCTGCGCCACCATACTGAGAGTCTATCGCAAATTCACTAATAGGATTCCCCGCCCTACCCATTTCAAAAGCCAGCGGATCGGCCATATATGGGCAAAACGGCATTTCTATTGCCGAAAACCCTGCCGCACCAATAAACTTAACTACGTCGGACCAATATGTTTTTGATTGAGAAACAAACGCATTCGGACCACTGTTTTTCATGTTTACGGTTTTTAATGTACAAGCATATTTCATCATTTTTCACCTTCCTGATTCTTCCTAAATAACTATTACTATCCGTATCAAACTTGCCTTGGTGTCATAGTATTTCCGTCATAAGTCTTATATGGAATTGGTGGTATTGGCCATAATTGCGGTTTAGTTTTGTTTGTATATGCAAGCGAGCAAACAGAAGTATCGTCGGGCGCCAACATATCGGGAGTGGCAGGCGTAACATATTTCATGTCTACCCATTCTGTGTAATATTCACTGCAAAAATCTGAGAATATTGTAAAATGCCAGAATTTCCATTCGCCGTCTTCTTCTATGAAATCAACCGCATATTTAACCCATACCCAATAAGAAGTGAGTTTACCGGTATTAGGATCTCTCCTTGTTTCACACCCCGGAGACATCCAGCACGCTTTTGCGGTTTTTAAATCGTCTGCAACAACTATAACTTCTGTTGTTAGATCATGTTGACAAAACGAACCATCAATATTATCGCCATCCATCTTATTATGAAAATCAACAAAAAACCTTTTAATACTGTCTGCACCGTTGAAAAAACCCAAATCGAAATTTTCTATCCAGCAATCGTCTTTTTTTAGGGCAAACAGTTCATATGTTTTTTCATGCAATTTAGCAGAATGATAATATTCGTATCTTCCCATTTGATTTCTGCACTCTTGCGCTATCCAAAGCTTTTCAAGTTTTAAATCCATAGCCACCTACACACCTTTCTTCATCATTTTCAAGCTTAATTTACTGCTTTGTGCATCTAATATGATTGCACCTAATATCAGTAAACCTTTTGCAATTAGCTGCCAGTTAGAATCAACATTCAACAAGTTTAACCCGTTATCTATCATTCCAACTATAAGACAACCTACCACCGTTCCTATAATACTTCCATGACCGCCCGAAAGTGGTGTTCCACCAATAACTACCGCAGCAATTGCGTCAAGTTCCATTCCCTGACCCGCTGTCGGCTGTGCCGATGCCGAACGACCCGTCAGAACAAACGATGCTATCGCAGCACATATCCCCATAAACGCAAACACACCTAAATTAACTCTTTTTGTATTTACACCGCAAACCCTTGCCGCTTCCGAATTTCCGCCCATCGCAAGTGCATTACGCCCGAATATAGTTTTTGTTACTATAATAGTTCCTATTGCGGCAACAATTATCATAATAACTATCGGTATAGGTATAGGGCCTAAATACCCTTGCCCTATTTGTTTGTACCAATCCGGCAGATCGCTAATCGGCGTTGTGTTACATGCAAGATAACATATTCCCTGAAATATAGACATATTCGCAAGTGTTACAATGAATGAGGGAAGTTTGAATTGGTTTATTATAAACGCATTTAACATTCCCGCTAAAGCACCGATACCCATGCCTGCCGCTAAAACGGCTATCATCGGAATGCCTTCTATCTTTGAAAGCATCGCCGTTAAAACCCCTATCATTCCAACCATTGTACCAACCGAAAGATCAATGCTTCCCGATGCCACAACTATTGTAAACCCTACTCCTAAAATAGCCGATGCCGAAACTTGTCGTACAACATTTGTTAAATTTCTTTCTGTAAAAAATACGTCTGATATTAAAGATAAAGCAACAAAAATAACTATTAGTATTAATACACATTTATAATTGTTAAATAGGTTAAAAAAATAGCTTTTCCTTTTGTTCGCATTTAATGATTTTTCCATTTTGATACATCCTTTTTAATGTTTTTTATAGGGCAACCCCAACTGTTGCCCTATAAATAATACTTTAGTTACCTATTTTAATTATACATACTCTGAAATATTCGTTTCGTCTATTACAATAGTAACTTTCTCCGATACGTCTACAACCGGGTCAACCGTTTCGCCGGCCGCAACTTTTATAGCCAAATCCAAACCTTCTCTTGCAATTGCATTGAAGTCAAAAGCGATAGTTGCAGACATATAACCTTCGCTGATTTCTTTAAGAGCATTTGCTCCACCGTCCATACCCAAGCAAACAACCGGTATGTTTGCAGCTTTCATAGCTTGCAATCCACCTACTGCCATTTCGTCATTTGCCGAAACGATTGCATTTATTTCCGGGTAAGCTTGAATCCAGTCTTCTGTTATTGCAAGTGCTTTGTCTGCCGCAAAGTCTGCAAACTGTTGAGATAATATTGTTGCTCTGTCCGATGTTATGTTTTCTTCAAATCCTGCATAACGTTCTGCCATATCTGTGATAGCCGCAAGACCGTTAATATAGCCTATGTACAATTCTTCTTCCGGGTTTGCTTCAAGATAAGCGTCTACCCATTCTGCTTGTAATTGACCCGAGTAATAGTGATTGATTGTTTTGTAAACAACATCAGAACCATCATAGTTTGCACCAAAGCCAAAGTCTACCAACGGTATTCCGGCTGCTGTTACAGCTTCATACGCAGGCACCGAACCTTCAACGTCTACACACTGAATGAGTATTGCATCGGGTTCACGAACTATTAATGTTTCTACATCTGCCAATTGCTGATCTACATTTTGCTCAGCATTTGTGAAATACGCTTCTATCGTATACGGATTGTCGGCAGTATTATATTCTTCTATAGCCGCTTCGGTACTTTCCCACCAAACTGTCATGGCTTCATCCAATAGTCTAAAAGAGAATCCTAATACAAGTGTTTCTTTTTCGACAGCCGCAGGTTCTTCCTCCGTTGTCTGAGCCGCTTCTGCTGTTTCTGTGGTCGTTTCCGTAGCCGCTTCTGTCGTCGCCTCCGTAGATGCTTCGGGCTGTGCCGTACACGCCACACATGCGATTGCAAATACTGCAATCAGCAATAAGGTAATAATTTTTTTCATTTCTTTTCCTCCATTTTATAATATAAATGTCTAACTATTTATAGATAGCAAAATTAATTATTATGTGATACACCAAACGCATGAGACATAAGTTGGTGCCTATCAAGGCCTTCGTTTTCACCCGAGAAGACTATTTCCCCTTCACGAATAACCACTATTCTATCGCTCATTCCAAGCACTTCGGGTAGCTCAGAAGATATCATC
>CAYJNC010000020.1:0-676 GCA_964371185.1 uncultured Christensenellaceae bacterium | reverse complement strand
TCAGATTTTGCGCCAACATCTATACCCCGTGTCGGCTCATCTAAAATAAGAACTTTGGGTTGAGTAAGCAACCATCTGCCTATGATAACTTTTTGTTGATTCCCGCCGGATAGCGAGCTTATCATATTCTGAATAGACGCCATTGCGACCGACATATTATCTGCCATATCAAGACATTTCTTCTTTTCTTTTTTGCTGTTTATAAAACCTGTCTTAGAACTCATATTCTTTAATGAAGGTAATGACATGTTTTTTTCAATAGACATGCTGTGTATTGCACCCATTCTTAATCTATCTTCCGTAACCATTCCCAAGCCTTTTTTAATAGCTTTTTTTGGCGACTCTATCCGAGTTTTTTGCCCCTCTAACCAAATTTCACCCGAGTCAAATTGGTCTATTCCAAATACCGCCCTCATTATTTCCGATCTACCTGCACCCATCAATCCGCAGAAACCTAATATTTCTCCTTTTTTAACAGAAAAATTTACATCTTTAAAAACACCTTTTGACGTTAAGTTTTTCACCTCTAAAACAACATCACCTTTTTCAAATTTATCCTTGATATAGATATCAGAAATATCTCTACCCGCAATTTTGGCTATCAGTTGGTTATTGTCTATCTCTTTTCCTCCGGGTGCCGATATCAACTTGCCGTCACTCATAACCGTTATTTTGT
>CAYJNC010000019.1:11140-14268 GCA_964371185.1 uncultured Christensenellaceae bacterium | reverse complement strand
CTAATGAGGAACATCATATTGTGTTTGAAAAAGAAGGTTTTTTTGCCGATCTCACTGCCTATAGAGTGCAAATAGACGGTGAGTATGCTAATATGGCACCAAAAGAATATGATTTGCTATTCTTTTTAATACGAAATAAAAACATTGCCGTACCAAGAGAACAAATTTTGTCGGAGGTGTGGGGTTATGATTACTATGGCGACGAGCGCACACTTGATACTCATATGAAATTGCTGCGTAAGTCTTTAGGTCCGTATGCTCATTATATAAAAACTTTAAGAGGACTCGGTTATAGGTTTGATGGATAAAGTTAAATTGCAATGGCGAATATTTTTGTTTATGTTAGGGTTTTGCGGCCTTTTACTTTTGGTGCTATGGTTTATGCAAACCGTTTTTATGGTAGACATGTACCAAAGCGTTCGCAGAATAGAAATAGATAATACTATAAATGAAGTTGCTCAAAATATTGATAGTGATAATTTAGACGAACTAATTTCCGATTTAAGTAGAGATCTTGACATACATATAATTCCAAGCGAATTTTTTGAAGTGGAAAAGGCACGGTTGGACGAAGAGGGAATTTGGCATTTTGAGCCTGCTATAGTTCAAGGCCCCCTTTCAAGAATAAATACAATTTCCGAGCAGGTAGATTTCACTCAGGAAGACGGTTCAATCGTTTCTTATACTTTTTATGCAAATTTAAGCCCGGTTAAGGCAACCATAAGTACGGTTAGGTTTCAACTTCTTATAATTTCGTTGGCAATGATTTCATTGTCCAGTATTATTGCGCATCTAATTGCTAAAAAAGTTGCAAAGCCTTTGGTTGAAATTAACAACAGTGCTAAGGAACTTGCAAAAAACAATTATGATGTATCTTTTAACGGTCATGGATTTAAAGAAGTTACCGAGCTTTCAGAAACCTTAAACACAGCAGCAAAAGAGTTGTCTAAGGTTGAAATGTTAAGGAGAGAACTTATCGCGAACATTTCTCACGATTTACGCACACCGATTGCGCTTATATACAGTTATGCAGAAATGATGCACGATTTTCCCGATGAAGTGACACCCGAACAAACCGAAGTAATTATGGGTGAGGCAACTCGGCTAACAACTTTAATTAACGACTTGTTAGACATATCTAAATTGGAGACCGGTAATTATGATACAAACAAAGAAAAATACAATTTGACCAAGAGTATAGAAAAAACCGTCTATCGTTTGTCTGAATTTTCTAAAAAAGACGGTTACACAATAGACTTTATATATGATGAGGACATTTATGTTTATGCAGACGAAGTTAAAATTACTCAGGCGTTTTATAACCTATTGCTAAACGCATTAACGCATACCGGTGAAAACAAAATAGTTATGGTCAAACAAACAAGAGATTCCGACAAAGTTAATATATCTATCAGTGACACAGGCGCAGGAATAGCAAAAGAAGATTTAAGCAATATATGGCAGAGATATTATAAAGTAGACAAAACCCATAAGAGGGCAATAACGGGCTCCGGACTCGGGCTTTCGATAGTTAAAAATATCATCTCTGCTCACAACGGTCATTGTGGCGTTAATTCAGAGGTCGGAAAGGGTAGCGAGTTTTGGTTTGAGATTGATGTTTTGTCTAAAAAAAATAACAAAAATTAAAATCTATCGACAGAAATATATATAAATATCTAAAAAATGGATTGACTCAAAAACCTGTATTCTGTATGATTATATATGTACTTAAATTACAGTTGGTTTTGAAAGTATTAATTTATAAACAAAGCCGGTATAAAAAAACTGTATCAGCTAATTTTAATTTTTATTTGGAGGAAGAAAATGAAGGTTGCGGTAATAATGGGATCAAAAAATGACTATCCTGTTTTAGAAACAACAGTGAAAACATTGCAAGGGTTCGGTATAGAGGTTGAGGCACACGTTATGTCGGCACACAGAACGCCCGAGCTTGCATCGAAATTTGCTTTAAATGCAAAAAAAGAAGGTATAGAGGTTATTATTGCTGCGGCCGGAAAAGCTGCTCATTTAGCGGGAGTGATTGCCGGACACACAACTTTGCCGGTTATCGGGTTGCCTGTTAAATCTTCCACTATGGACGGCTTAGATTCCTTGCTTTCAACGGTTCAAATGCCGGACGGTATTCCCGTTGCAACAGTTGCAATCAACGGTGCAAAAAACGCTGCATTGCTTGCAGTTCAAATACTTGCTTTAAAATATGACACTCTTGCGGATTTGTTAGACGATTTTAAGCAGGATATGGTAGAAAAAGTTATCGAAGCAGACGCTCAATTACAAAAGGAGATAAACTAATATGAAAAAATTAGAACAAATGTACGAAGGCAAAGCAAAAAAAGTATTCAAGACAGAAAACCCCGATTATGTTATTGTAGATTACAAAGACGATGCAACGGCTTTCAACGGGCAAAAAAAGGGCACTATTGTCGGCAAAGGCGTTGTAAACAACAGGGTTTCTAACCATATGTTCCAAATGCTTGAAAAGAGCGGTGTTCCCACTCATTATGTAGAACAACTTTCCGATAGAGAAACAGTTGTTAAAAGTGTGTCTATCGTTCCTATAGAAGTTATCATCAGAAACATAGCTGCCGGAAGTTTGTCTAAACGTTTGGGCATACCCGAAGGTACAAAACTTAAACAAACAGTGCTTGAGTTTAGTTACAAAGACGACGATTTAGGCGATCCGATGATAAACGATTATCATGTATACGCAATGGAACTCGCCACAAAAGAAGAGGTTGAAAAACTTTCCGAGTATTCATTTAAAGTTAATGAAATCATGACAGAATATTTAAAACAATTTGATATCGAATTAATAGATTTCAAATTGGAATTCGGTAGATTCCATGACGAAATAATATTAGCAGACGAAATTTCACCTGATACTTGCAGATTCTGGGACAGCAAAACAGGCCAAAAACTTGATAAAGACAGGTTCAGACAAGATTTAGGCGGTGTCGAAGACGCATATCAAGAAATTTTAAAACGTCTGATGGGAGAATAAAAATAAAAATGAATTTTGATACGGAATATTCGTACGAAAGGGTAAAGCCAAAAGATGACGTCATGCAAGAAGAGTGTGGCGTATTTGGCATTTACATGGACGATGA
>CAYJNC010000019.1:0-11040 GCA_964371185.1 uncultured Christensenellaceae bacterium | reverse complement strand
TTTGAATATGTATATTTTGCCCGTCCCGATTCTAACATAGACGGCATAAGCGTATATAAATCAAGAGAACGTATGGGCATAAAATTGGCTCAAGCCTTCCCGATAGAGGCGGACTTAGTTTCGGGTGTTCCCGATTCAGCTACTCCTTCGGCGGCCGGCTATGCGACCGAAAGCGGAATACCCTACACCACGGCACTTGCGAAAAACAGGTATGTGGGCAGGACGTTTATTCAACCTTCACAGGCGTTGAGGGAACGTGGTGTTAAACTTAAACTTAACGCCATGCAAAGAAATGTGTACGGCAAGAAACTTATATTGATAGACGATTCTATTGTTAGGGGCACAACAAGCAAAAAAATTGTAGAGATGTTACGCTTGGCGGGCGCACGTGAAGTGCATATGCAAATAAGCTCTCCGCCGGTTGTATGTCCATGTTTTTTCGGCATAGACACACCCTCTCACGATCAACTAATAGGATCTAAAAAAACAGTAGAAGAAATCAGACAAAAAATCGGTTCAGATACTTTAAACTATCTAAGCATAGAAGACTTATTAAAAACGGTTGAAGGTGCCGGTTGTAATTTCTGTACAGGCTGTTTTGATGGAAATTATCCCTTAGACATAAAAGAAGCTATTGAAGAAACAAAGGCTATGGACTTATTTAACATAGAGTAAAACGGAGGCGAACAAATGGCAGTTACGTATAAAGACGCCGGTGTAGACGTAGAACGTGGATATGAAGCCGTTAGGTTGATGAAAGAACATGTTAAAAAAACATTTGATAAAAATGTTATCACCGATTTAGGAACATTCGGCGGAATGTATGAAATAGAAGGGGAGCAAGTCCTCGTATCCGGTACAGACGGTGTCGGAACAAAATTAAAGGCGGCATTTGCCCTTAACAAGAATGACACGGTAGGCATAGACTGCGTTGCTATGTGTGCAAACGATGTTATCTGTCATGGTGCACGTCCGTTATTTTTCTTAGACTACATGGCAACGGGTGTTTTATTGCCGGAAGTAGCCTCAGACATAGTAGGCGGCATTGCCGACGGTTGTATGCAGGCGGGTTGTGCTTTAATAGGCGGTGAAACCGCCGAGATGCCGGGGTTTTATCCGGAAGGCGAATACGATCTTGCCGGTTTTTGCGTGGGCATAGTTAACAAAAAAGACATTATCAACGGCAGTGAAATCAAACCCGGAGACAAAATAATCGGGCTAAGTTCTACCGGCATACACTCTAACGGTTTTTCTTTGGTACGAAAGTTGTATGCAATGGACGAAACATTAAACGAAATAGAAGTAGACGGCGAAACATTAGGAGAGCTTTTATTACGTCCCACAAAAATTTATGTAAAAGCAATATTATCTTTAATAAGCAAAGTTAAGGTTAACGGCATAGCACACATTACCGGCGGTGGTTTTTATGAGAACATCCCCCGTATTTTCAAAGATGGCATAAGCGCAAAAATAAACTTAGGCTCATGGGAAATGCCCATAATTTTAGACAAAATAGTGAATGATGCACAACTTTCTCAAAAAGATGCGTACAACACATTCAACATGGGCATAGGTATGATAGTAGTAGTACCAAAGGAAGAAGCTCAAAAAGCAATCGATTGCCTAAACGAAAGCGGAGAAGTAGCACAAGAAATCGGCGTTATTTGTGAAGGGAACAAAGAGGTTTTACTATGCGACTAAAAAAGTTTGTGGTTTTCGCTTCGGGCGGCGGTACAGATTTTCAATCTCTTATAGATGCGGTTGGTAGTGGGCAGATTCCTGCACAGATTGTTGGGCTGATTGCCGGCAAACCGGACATATATGCAATTGAAAGGGCAAAAAAGGCTAACATACCCGTTAGCGTAATTTGCAAAAAAGATTACAGCACCCCGTCAGAGTTTGACATAGCCATAAGAGATGCACTAACGGCATTTGGTGCCGATTTTGCGGTTTTAGCCGGATATTTAAGTATAATCGGGCCAAAAACAATTGAGGCGTATAAGAATAGAATAATAAACATACACCCTGCATTAATACCGTCATTTTGCGGAATGGGTTTTTATGGCAGTAAAGTACACGAAGCCGTTGTCGCCTCGGGTGTAAAGCTAACAGGTGCAACCGTTCATTTTGTAGACGAAGAGGCCGACACCGGCCCGATAATTATGCAAACGACCGTAGAGGTGTGTTTTGAAGACAGTGCAGATGACGTTGCAAAAAGAGTCCTTAGTGCCGAACACAAATTATTGCCGCAGGCAGTCTGCCTGATGGCACAAGGAAAGTTGCAAGTAGAAGGAAATAGGGTTAAGATCTTAAAATAATAAGGAGAAAATTATCGCATGAAGAAAAGAGCATTTATAAGCGTATTCGACAAAACCGGAGTAGTTGAATTTGCCAAGGAATTAATTGCGTTGGGTTTTGAAATTCTTTCGACCGGCGGAACACAAAAAACGTTGGAAGACGAAGGCTTAAAAGTTGTTAATGTGTCGGAAATTACCGGTTTTCCCGAGTGTTTGGACGGCAGGGTGAAAACACTTCATCCAAAAATTCATGCCGGCATTTTGGCTATGCGTGCAAACAAAGAACATATGTCTCAGTTAGACAAATTAGACGTAGATTTAATAGACGTGGTGGCTGTTAATTTATATCCGTTTAAAGAGACCATATCAAAAGACAAGGTAGAGCTTGAAGATGCAATAGAAAACATAGACATCGGCGGGCCCACAATGCTTAGAGCGGCCGCAAAAAATTGGCAAGACGTTGCCGTTGTGGTAGACGCTGCCGATTATTCTAAGGTAATAGACGAATACAAAGCAAACGGACAAGTTTCAAAAGAAACAAAGTTTTACTTGTGTGGCAAGGTATTTGAAAACACGGCGGCCTACGATGCTCTGATTGCCGCATATTTACGTAATGTTCGTGACCCGAACGAAATTCCCGAGAAATTGACGCTCACATTTGAAAAACAAATAGACATGCGCTACGGCGAAAATCCGCACCAAAAAGCGGCTTTTTACAAAGAACCGTTGGCTGTGCCCGGAAGTCTTGCAAACGCAAAACAATTAAACGGCAAAGAGCTCTCATTCAACAACATAAACGACACTGCAGGTGCGCTTGACACATTAAGAGAGTTTTCAGACTGCACGGTTGTAGCGGTAAAACATGCTAATCCTTGCGGTGTTGGCAGTGCGCCGACTGTTTTTGAAGCATACAAAAAAGCTCATGATTGCGACCCGATATCTATATTTGGCGGAATTGTCGCAGTAAACAGGGAAGTAGACAAACAGACAGCAGAAGAAATGAACAAAATTTTCTTAGAGATAGTTGTTGCGCCTTCATACACAAAAGAAGCGCTCGAAGTTTTATGTACGAAAAAGAATTTGCGAGTTTTAGAATTGCCGGACATAACTTCAGCCGAAGGTGCAAAAAAAGCATACGATGCAAAAAAAGTTTTGGGTGGATTGCTGTTGCAAGACATGAACACCATACTTTTAGAAGAAGATATAAAAGTTGTTACAAAACGCAAGCCTACCGATAAAGAAATGGAAGATTTGATGTTTGGATTTAAAGTTGTAAAACACACTAAATCTAACGGAATTGTTCTGGCAAAGGACGGCGCAACCACAGGCGTAGGCCCGGGGCAAACCAACCGTATTTGGGCTTCTGAGATGGCAATAACACGTAGCGGCGAAAAAGCAAAGGGAGCCGTTTTGGCTTCGGACGCATTCTTCCCGTTTGACGATTGTGTTGAAGTTGCGGCAAAAGCAGGCATAACGGCTATTATTCAGCCGGGTGGGTCTATCCGTGACGAAGATTCTATTAAAAAATGCGACGAATATGGCATTGCAATGGTATTTACAGGCATTCGCCATTTTAAACACTGAGGAATAACATGAAAAAAATATTAGTAGTAGGCGGCGGTGGCCGAGAACATGCCGTCGTTTGGAAATTAAAACAATCTAAGCATGAAACAGAAATATTTTGTGCACCGGGCAATGGTGGAATAGAGCAACTCGCTACCTGCGTTCCCATCAAGGCAACCGATATTAACGGTATCGTTAACTGGGCGAAAGAAAATAACCCGGATATAGTTTTTGTTGCTCCTGACGACCCACTTGCGATGGGTATGGTAGATGCGCTTCAAAAAGAAGGAATAAAAGCGTTTGGCCCAACACAAGCTGCGGCTAAGATTGAATGGTCTAAGTCATACTCTAAAGAGTTGATGAAAAAATACGACATACCCACAGCCGGGTTTGAATCTTTTTCATCGAGTGACGAGGCTTTTGCATACATTAACAATGCAAACATGCCCATAGTTGTCAAGGCCGATGGCTTGGCACTTGGGAAAGGCGTCATAATTTGCAACACTAAAGAAGAGGCTAACGATGCCATAAAAGACATAATGATAGAGAAAAAATTCGGCGATGCCGGAGACTGTGTTGTCGTCGAAGAATTTATTAGCGGACCGGAAGTTTCTGTTTTAACTTTTTGTGACGGAAAAACCATTCTTCCTATGGTTGCCGCACAAGACCATAAGCGGGCATACGACAATGACGAAGGTTTAAACACCGGTGGCATGGGTACTTTTGCACCGACACTTAAATATACTTCTGAAATTCAAAAATATGTCGAAAAAGAAATTATCGAAAAAACCGTAAATGCGTTGAATAATGAAGGCACACCATTCAGCGGAGTAATTTTCTTTGGGTTGATGCTTACTCAAAGCGGTCCGAAATTGCTTGAATACAACGCAAGATTGGGCGATCCGGAAGTGCAATCTGTGTTTAGGCTGTTAAAAACAGACTTAGTAGACATAATAGAAGCGGTTATTTCCGGAACACTTGAAAACATTACACTTGAATGGGAAGAGGGAAGCGCAGTTTGTGTTGTTATGGCTTCGGGTGGATACCCTCTTGCATATGAAAACGGCAAGGAAATCAGCGGGTTAGATAGCGTTGAATCCGATGTTGTTGTTTTTCATGCCGGTACAAAGGCAGATGCAGGCAAAATGTATACTGCCGGCGGACGTGTCTTAGGCGTTACGGCTGTTGGTAAGAACATAGCGGAAGCACGCGAGAGGGCGTATTCCGACGTTGCTAAGATATCCTTTGAAGGAATGCAATACAGAAAAGACATAGGAATTAAATAGTTATTATTAAGCCATAAAATATCCCTCGACGGTTTCGTCGGGGGATTAGTTTTTTTTAAAATATTAAACTGAACTTTTTTATAGTATGACAGCAACACAATATACTTTAGAAGAGGTGACAACAACCTCGTCGTCTACCTGAACTATCGGATAACTCCATTTGCGAGTATTAATAAACTGAACTTTTCCTACCGCTCCGCTTGAAAGCAAAACAGATTTCCCGACAAGCTCTGTCGCCATTTTTTCCAAAAACAACTCTATCAACTGGAAGTCTAAATCGGAAAATTTACCCATAGCCAGCTGGTCTAAAACAAAAAACGGGCTAATTGCATCTTTGTAGCATCTTGATGATACCATGGCATCGTAAACGTCCGATATTGCTGTTATACGTGCGAACAGAGGAATTTCATCGCCTTTGAGGCCATCGGGGTAACCTGTACCTGTCAATTTTTCGTGGTGAGAACGTGCGGTTTGCGCAACAACATCTTCCACATGATCCATTTTCTTGATGAGTTCATATGAGTGTACCGAGTGCATTTTAATTTGGTCAAACTCCTCGGGCGTAAGTGCCCTTGGGGCATACAGTATGTCTTGGGGGACTTTTGTTTTTCCGACGTCGTGCAACAGTCCGCTTTTTATTATAAGCTGTAGCTCTTCGGCAGGAAAATCCAACCATCTACCAAACATACCGTTTAACATTGCAACATTTGTGCAATGACGCATTAAATATTCGTCTATGGAATTTTTTCCGTTGACGCATTGCAAAAGGAAAGACGTGTCTATTGTTTCAACTTTTTTGTATATATCAGACGTTATTTCGTCTGCCTGTTCGCTGGAAACTTCTTGCGTCTCCGTTATGTTTTCGAGAAGGTTATTTGTATTGCCCTTAATTTGATTATAACCGATTGCTTTTTCTAAAAATTCTTGTTTTAGAGTTTGAGGAATTCCTGTGCTCAACAAAGTTTCATAGTACTTTTCTTCAACATAAATATTACGGCTGTTGCTCATATGTGAGCGCAACCTTAACATAAGTTCATCTGTCAATACCGTGCCTTCGCCAATAAGCAAAACCGGAACTTTATTTTTAGTGTATACTTGCCCCTCTACTACAGTACCTGCCGGTAAATATTCAGCGGCTATTGGAAATAGTTTGCTCATATATTCCTCTGTTAACTTTACTAAATAAATTATAATATAAAAATATATTAAAATCAATATTATATATACTAACATTTATTTATAACCAAAAAATGACAATTTATGCACTTTATAAAAAAAATTATTTAAACGCCACGGTTTATACTAATTTTTGCACCGTTTTGTGCTATAATATGTAAATATGGAATATTTATGCCTATGAGGCTTAATTTCAAGATACAAGAAACGGGGAAGAAACGAAAGCATGACAAAAACATATACTGCCGATAATATACAAGTATTAGAAGGGTTAGATGCGGTTCGCCGCCGCCCGGGAATGTACATTGGTACGACAGGAATAAGGGGACTGCATCACCTTTTATGGGAAGCGGTAGACAACGCAATAGACGAAGCCGCAAATGGATTTGCAAACAAGGTTAGTGTAACGCTACATAAAGATAATTCCGTTACGGTTGAAGACAACGGAAGGGGAATTCCGACGGGAATGCATCCCGAACTTAAAGTTTCCGGGGTAGAGGTTGTTTTTACTCAACTTCATGCCGGCGGCAAATTTAACAATGACACTTACGCTTTTTCGGGTGGTCTGCACGGTGTTGGGGCATCTGTTGTAAACGCACTTTCTAAATGGCTTAAGGTAGAAGTATACCAAAACGGAAAGGTGTTTTTCCAAGAATACGACACAAAACCGGATGCAAAAGGAAAAATGCAAGTAGGCAAGCCGATAGCACCTTTGTGTGAAATAGGCAACACAAGAAAACACGGCACCAAAATAACATTCTTGCCGGACGACACGGTTTTTGATGAAGTGTCTATGAATTTTGACACTGTGAAACGCAGACTGCGAGAACTTGCTTTTCTGACTAAAGGACTAAAAATTGTGCTGACAGACGAACGCATAGTTAGCCCCGACAAGAAGAAAACTATGACCTTTGAATATACGGGCGGCATAATAGATTTCGCTCGATATTTAAACAAAGACAAAACACCTATGCACGAAGCGCCTATTTATATCGAAGGAGTGAAAAACAACATACCGATAAGCGTCGCCATTCAGTATAATGCAAGTTATACCGAAAGTATTTTTTCGTATGTAAACAACATTCCGACAACCGAAGGCGGAACGCACGAAACAGGCTTTAAGGCGGCGATAACAAAAGTTTTAAACGATTATGCAAGAAGTTTAAATTTGTTGAAAGAAAAACAAGCCAACTTAGCCGGCGAAGATTTCAGAGAAGGCTTGTGTGCCGTCATCAATATTAAAATGAAAAATGCTCAATTTGAAGGACAGACAAAAACAAAACTCGGCAATCCCGAGGCAAGGGTTGCTGTCGAGGCAATTGTAGCAGAGCAACTTTCAACATTCTTGTCCGACCTAAACCATACGCAAATCGGCACGAAAATTTTAGAAAAAGCAATTTCTGCCGCCCATGTTCGTGAGGCCGCCAGAAAAGCAAAACGAATGGAGCGAGCTAAAAACAAGTTAGACACACTGCCTCTTGTTGGCAAATTGGCTGCTTGCACCGGTAAGAAGCCCGAGCATAACGAACTCTTTATTGTAGAGGGCGACAGTGCCGGCGGAAGCGCAAAACAAGGCAGAGACAGGCGATTTCAAGGGGTTTTGCCTTTGCGCGGCAAACCATTAAACGTAGAGAAAAAACGTTTAGACCAAGTCCTTGCAAACGAAGAATTCAGGTCATTAATTACGGCATTAGGAGCCGGCTTTGACGATACTTTTGATATTGCCAATTTAAAATATAATAAAGTTATAATTCTTGCGGATGCCGACCAAGACGGCGGACATATTCGCACAATTTTAATAACCTTCTTCTACAGATATTTTAAAGAATTAATAACAGACGGACACCTATACATAGGCATGCCTCCGTTATACAAAATATCAAGGGGTAAAAACACTTTATACGCCTATGACGATAAGGAATTAGCCAAGGCAAAGGCCGAAGTGGGAAGGGGCGCAAACGTCCAAAGATACAAAGGCTTGGGCGAAATGAACCCGGAACAACTTTGGGAGACAACCATGGACCCACAAAGACGGTCGCTCACCCGTGTTTGCATCGAAGATTTGGCAGATGTCGAACATATTGTAACCACCTTGATGGGCGATAATGTTGAACCTCGCAAACAATATATAAGCGAGCACGCAAATTTTAACAGGCAAGATAATTTTGAGGTGCAGACAAATGAGTAAGAATAAACAAGTTTTATACGATGAAAAAATAATAGACACGGCAATGGACGAAGTAATGCACGATTCGTTTATGACCTATGCCGAATATGTAACAATGGAACGTGCTTTGCCCCGTGTTGAAGACGGTTTGAAGCCTGTTCAAAGACGTATTTTATATACGATGTATGATTTGTCTATAACTCCCGACAAGCCGCATAAAAAGTCGGCTCGTGTTGTGGGAGAGGCTTTAGGAAAATATCATCCGCATGGGGATTCAAGCGTATACGATGCAATGGTGCGTTTGGCGCAAGACTATTCTATGCGTATGCCTCTTGTCGACGGCCACGGAAATTTCGGCTCAATAGACGGCGACAGCCCGGCGGCAATGCGTTACACAGAAGTCAGAATGTCTCAATTGGCACTTGAACTTGTGCGTGATTTAGAAAAGGATACTGTTCCTTTTCGTCCGAATTTTGACGACACCGAAAGAGAACCGGACATGCTTCCCGCACGTTACCCAAATTTATTGGTGAACGGTTCTTCGGGTATAGCGGTTGGGCTTGCAACAAACATTCCTCCTCATCATTTGGGCGAAGTTGTAGACGGTGTTATTATGCGCATAGACAACCCTCATTGCACCTTAGAAGATATGATGCAAGTAATAAAAGGGCCGGACTTCCCAACGGGTGGTTATTTGTTATCCGGTCCGGGGCTGTTGCAGGCATATAAGACGGGCAGGGGAAAAATACAGATACGTGCAAAGGCACACATAGAGAAACAAAAAAACGAAAAATCTTTGATTGTGATAACGCAAATGCCGTACGAAGTTAAAAAATCTGCTTTGCTTGAGAAGATTTTAGCGGTACGAGAGGCTAAAAAAGAAATTTTCGGTGCAATAGACGACATCAGAGACGAATCGGACAGAGAAGGTATGCGCGCCGTAATCGAGATAAAAAAAGGCGTCGATGCACAAAAAATATTAAACTTACTATACAAATATTCAGACATGCAAGTAACTTTCGGCATAAACATGATGGCGATTGCAAACGGTTCTCCTAAGCAATTAGGCCTAATCGACGTTATTGATTATTACATAAAGCATCAGAAAACAGTTGTGACACGCAGAACAAAATACGACCTTGAAAAGGCAGAGAAAAGAGAACATATTTTAGAAGGTCTGATTATAGCTGTAAAAAATATTGACGAAGTAATTAAGATAATAAGGGCTTCTAAAAATACCGACACCGCAAAAAAAGAACTTATGAAAAGATTTAACCTAACAGGCGTGCAGGCGCAAGCTGTGCTTGACATGCGGCTTGCAAGGTTAACTAATTTAGAGGTTGAACTCTTAGAAAACGAATACAATGAAATTGTTGCGTTAATAAAATATTTGCGCTCTATTTTGTCGTCCGAGGCTAAACTTTTAGGAGTTATTAAAACAGAAATAACCGCCATAAAAGACAAATATACAAATCCGAGAAAGACACAAATAATTGAAGAAGAAAAGGCAATTATCAACGTCGACGAAAGTGAGTTTATAGTATCCGAAGAATGCGTTGTTTTGTTCTCGCGCGGCGCTTTCCTAAAAAGGATGAGTGCAAAAGCACTGCAAAAAGGCATGGAAGCACAAGAACCGGAAGAAAGATTAAGGCCGGCCTTGCTTATTCCGTCCGACACAGCACAAAAATTATATATTTTCACATCGGTGGGAAACATGTATGTTTTGCCTACCCAAGGCATACCCGAGGGAAGAATAAAAGACGTCGGAAAATCGCTTAATGCTTTAGTGGGCGGAATTGAGGCGGACGAAGAAATTTTAAACATTCTGACCGAAAAAGAAATAAAATCCGGTGGTAAAATTTTGTTTGCCACTTTGCGTGGGTTGGTTAAATATACGCCGTCCGAAGAATTTAACGTTAGAAAATCGAAAATTCTTGCTTGCGGTTTGCGAGAGGGAGACAGGCTGATTTATGTGCAATCTGACAATTCCGAAAAGCCGAACATGATATTTATTTCCTCAGAAGGCATGTCTATAAACATAAAAAAAGAAGAAATATCAACCATGGGCAGAAGCGGAAAAGGCGTTGGCGCAATAAGAATGGGAAAAGATGCCTCTATTGTTATGTGCGAACAGGTAAGCGCTACTCAAGACAGCGCTACAGTGCTTTTGATGACAGAAAAAGGCTACGCAAAACAAACACCTCTGAGCGAATTTGAGCTACAAGGCAGAAACGGCAAGGGTTTAAAAGCATTCAACCTAACCGCAAACATTGGCAAAGCGGTTGCGGGCGCTTTGTTGATAGAAAGCATTTGCAAAATAACGGCCGTTCAAAAATCGGGCGACCTGAACAAACTGCTTTCAGACACCGTTATTACCGATGCACGCAACACAAAGGGAGAACAAGTTGTCCTTGCTTTAATGGGCAACGATATTGTTTCATTATACAAAAATATTTTTGAGTAAAATAGACAATACACATTCGCCCGGTAATATGGTAAAATATATATACAGTGAGACATCTCATAAAAAGGAAAGGTGACACACATGTAC
>CAYJNC010000018.1:0-14288 GCA_964371185.1 uncultured Christensenellaceae bacterium | reverse complement strand
GCAATAAAATAGGCAAAACCATAATTTTTGCAAAAAATCATGACCATGCCGAGAAGATTTTTGAAATATTTAATAAGAATTATCCTCATCTGAAAGGCTATGCAAAGGTTATTGATAATTATATGACCTATGCGCAATCCGCTATCGACGAATTCTCCGAGCCGAACAAACTACCGCAAATTGCAATTTCAGTAGATATGCTCGACACCGGAATAGACGTTCCCGAGGTTGTGAATTTAGTTTTCTTTAAAAAAGTGTTGAGCAAGGCGAAGTTTTGGCAGATGATAGGCAGAGGAACAAGGCTTTGCCCGACACTGCTTGACGGCGAGGATAAGAACAAATTTTATATATTTGATTTTTGTGGGAATTTCGAGTTTTTCCGTATGAATAAAGGTAAGGCAACCGCAAATCAACCGGCATTGCAAAGTGCTTTGTTCGATTTGAAAGCGCAAATAATTTTCAAGCTTCAAGATTTAGCGTTTCAAACCGATAATTTAATACCTTTTAGAGAAAGTTTAGTAAAAGACATACTGCGCAAGGTATCGGAGCTCGATCGTGAGCATTTTGCGGTAAAACAACATCTAAGATACGTGGAAATGTATGGCAATATTGAGAAATTAAATATGCTGACGTTTGAAGACACACTTTTAATGAAAGAGCATATTGCTCCGCTTGTTACTCCCGAGGAGGACGAAGCTACTGCTCTGCGTTTTGATGCACTTATATATGGTATAGAACTTGCGTACCTTGTGGGTAAAACTATAAGTAAGGCAAGAAGTGATTTGTTTAAAAAGGTATATGCCGTTGCAGGTGTTGCAAATATCCCTGAAATAAACGCTCAAACCGAGTTGATTAACAAAATTTTGCATACAGATTATATAGAGCGAAGTGGTATAAATGAATTTGAAAATATAAGAATTAACCTCAGACATTTAATGAAATATATACCGAAATTTAATTTGAAGTATGATACAAACTTTGCAGATGATATATTATCTATTGAATGGAACGAGTCTAAATTAGAAAATGATGATTTGCAAAATTATCGTGCAAGAGCGGAATTTTATATTAGAGAGCATGAAAGCGAAGCGGTAATTTCTAAGCTTAAGTCTAATATTCCACTGACAAAAGAAGATTTATCGGACTTAGAAAAAATTCTTTGGGGTGAAGTGGGCACAAAAGAAGACTATACATCTGAAATTGGCGAAAAGCCATTAGGTGAATTTGTCCGTGAGATTGTAGGGCTTTCTATGAATGCGGCAAAGGAAGCATTTTCGGAATACTTAAATAACACAAGCCTCGATAGCAGGCAGATATATTTTGTTAATCAAATTGTGGAATATATTGTTCATAATGGTATGATGAAAGATTTATCTGTACTGCAACAACCTCCTTTTACCGACAAGGGAAGTGTTGTAGAAGTGTTTACCGATTTATCTGTATGGATGGGAATAAAAAGTGTTATAGACAGTATAAATGCAAATGTAGCTTGATGTGTGGGTTTTGTTTGGGAAATATTTATTTGGAGTTGAAAAATGAGCAAGAGATATTGTTATTGGTCAGCGACGATTTTTGAAAATGATGTAATTGGAAAATGACAACATTGCTGTCTTTTTTCTTCAAAATTTGCACAGGTGAATCTCCGGTGTTATCGTAAAATTAAAGAGCTACTTGCTTAAAGAAAACTAAAAATTCTTGCACTCCTTTTAAATGTGTTGCAAGGAGTACAAGAATTTCAATTATAAGGTTAAAGTTTACTTACAATTTAAAATGTATTAAGATTTATTATGCAAATCTCCTTCAGAAGCCTCGCTTGACGGATTAAACATTGCTGTAACATCTTCGTCGGTTAAATCTACATCATAAATATTTTTATAGTAATCTTTAACTTCTTGGTCCATATCTATGTCTGCAAACAAGTCCGGATACAAGCTTTTTGCCGTCCACAACAGAGTCAGAGGAACATCGACACCGGGAGTATATGAGCGATAGCTACCTAAAGGCATTTTATATACTTTGTCATTTTCTACAGCTTGAATAGAACTCCAATCATCAACACCTATGGCATTGTTGTATAAATCTTCCGGTTGTGCGGGTGTGAAGTTAGTGATGAATATTACTTCGGGATCCCAATCGTAAATTTGCTCCATATTTACATCGGCTCTGCTAACTCCTTCACCTAATTCTATGCCTACGTTATATCCGCCTGCCGAAGTTGTCCAATAATCGGCAAAAGTATCACCGCTGACATTCTTGCCTTCATCGGAATATGAATACAAAGTCATCGCGCGGACTCTTTCGTCTTCGGGAATATCGGCAATACGTTCTTGTATCATATCGTAAACTTGATTACTGTAATCGATAACTTCTTGTGTTTTACCTTCTTGCTCCGGGAAAACTTGTGCCAATAATTTAACCCATTCTTCATAAGTCTTTATACAATCTGAGCCCCAGTTTGAAGCGGAAATTGCTATTGCGGGGATTCCGGCATTTTCCAATACTTCTTGGTCGGGAGTTCCTGCAATGTAGAATGCAACATCGGGGTCTAATTCCAATAAACTTTCAGCATTAATTGTACCGTCAGAACTGAAAGAGGTTTCGGCCTCTAATAATTCGGGATAAATTTGTCCCATAATCCCTTCTTCTACCGAGCTCATCGCTAAGGGAGGCATTCCGACAATTTTTTCGCCCGAACCTAAATACATAGATATAACAGATGGAAATGGATAGAAATTTGAAACAACCACTCTGTTTACTTCGTTTGGAATTTCTACCTCGTTTCCGGAATGGTCGATAACAATACGAGTTTCAGGTTCTGCTTCTTGATTGGTTTCTTCGGATGGCTCTTCAATTGGCTCTTCATCCGGCACTTCTGCAGATGCTTCTGTTGGAGCGGGTGGTTCTTCTGCTACTTGAGTAGAAGGGGCGCAAGCTGTTGCAAACAATGTAAAAACAAGTATTGCGACAATTAGCAGTGATAGTTTTTTGTTCTTCATTTTTTACCTCTTAAATTTATATTTATCTAAACGGGTTTGTTTAGATAGTGTACGAGCATTTAGTTAGCAATTGCTAACCAACAGTATACGTTACAAATGTTATATTGTCAACATGAAGATTTAAAGCGATGTAATAATTATATTGTTTTGATAAAGTTTAACTAACGGAAACAAAAGAATTTTTTTTCTATGTCAATAATATTTTATGTAGATATAGCTATAATGGTGTTTAAGTTCGAAATTTTCTGCTGTTTTGCACATCGGAAGAAGAAAAACCTCTGATGGAAGAGATATTGCTTAGTTGTTTACTCTAAGACCACAAGTGCGAGGATTAACATAATTTTGCCATCTACTTTTGTGTAGAACATTGTTTTTCTGCATATAAAAACAATATGTTTGCACCCGATATTATTGCCACAGTATAGTAATTTTTAATGTAGACACCTAAACTTGACAGGGGAGATAATTAAATGTATAGTTAGCTTATACTAACGGCTGGTTTTTCGTTTATGATTTAGGGACAAAGAGAAAGTATCATTTTAACAATTTTACTATTATAGGAGTTATAACTTTGAAAGTTCTATTAAAAATTTTGGTCAGCTATAGAAGGCAAGGTTTTAATTGAAGTTAAAGAATAGTATTTTTGACCTAAAGTAAATTCATTATTCTTAAAGCAACTTACCGTCTTAGAAAATTTAAAAATGATATTAATAGTAGCAAAGGCAAAATAATTTTTTTGTGGAGTATAAAGTTGAGGGAAAACAAATTTCTTCTGCAACCGGAAAAAATGTATGGTCGCGGAACAAAAATAGAAAAAAACACAGGGTTATATACTGAATTTAAAGTAGACACGAAGTACGGAACGGCAAAGGCAACACGTTATGCGGTTATGCCGGGTATAGAACTGTATTACAATAATTTTCATATAAGCAAAGGGCTTGATTATAGCGGGTTTACTACCGATGACAGAAATATTTTAGTAATTAATCATTGTCATTCCGGGAAATTTGAATTTGAGTTTGACAATGGCGAATTCACATATTTAAGTGCCGGCGATTTGGCGGTAAACAGTTTTGCGTTTTATAATACGAGGGCACGATGCCCTATGCTACAATATAGCGGAATATCTATAATAATTGATATGGATATTGTACCAAATGTTTTGAACGAGTTAGAAAAACTATTGCAGATGACCGTTGTAGACATTAACGCCCTACAACAGAGGTTGTGCCCGGAAAGTAGTTGTTTTATTATAAGGAGTACTCCTGCGTTATCACATATTTTTGATGAATTGTATTCCGTGCAAGATATTGTTAAGCAAAAGTATTTTTCGCTTAAAATACTTGAACTTTTGTTGTTTTTAGACACAGCAAAGCCCAATAATGAAAAAAGAATTTATTTTAGAAGAAAACAAGTAGAAGCAATTAAGGCTATTGAAAAATATATAACCAAAGATTTACGTCGTCAGGTAACACTTATTGAACTGTCTGAAAAATTTACGATTTCATTAACAACAATGAAAATTTGTTTTAAAGAAGTATACGGAACCTCTATTTATCAATATATAAAGGCATATCGAATTAATGCTGCCGCTACTGTTTTGCGCGACACATCTAAGAGTATAGAGGATATTTCGTTCGAGGTAGGGTATGAAAGCCCAAGCAAGTTTACCGCCGCTTTTCGATCTATTATGAATATTACTCCCACCGAATACCGAAAAAAAACTCTGTCCGAATGGGACAATTAATGGCCTTTTGGGCTATGTGAATTTTTATAACACATGTTATACTCTTTTGGTTAGCTTTTGCTAACACAAGAAGGGATAGTTTGTGATGTTAAAGTCTGTTTTGAAAAAAATTATAATATTACTATTCATACTGTTCGGTGTATCGGTTTTGGCCTTCGTATTTACAAACCTTTCATCGCAAGATCCGGCGACAGCAATAGCGAGGTTGCAAACCCCTATGCCGACGGCAGAGCTGATTGAAAGTATTAGAGTTGAATTTGGCTTAGACAGGCCTTTGTTTGAACAATATTTCTCATGGCTGGGAAATGTCTTTATGGGAGACTTCGGCATATCATACATGAATAGGTTGCCGGTGGCACACAATATTGCGGAATACTTGCCCACCACTCTTGCCTTGGCAGGATTTACAATTGTTTTGACTATTATATTGACAATAATTCTTTCCGTTCTTTGCGTAAAATATAGGGACGGTGTGTTTGACCATGTGATGAGATGGCTTACAATAATAGGAATTTGCATACCGGTGTTTTGGCTGGGTTATTTAGTGCTGTTGGCATTTTCGGTAAATATTCCAATATTTACAATAGCGGCGGAAGAGGGAATAAAAGGTTATATCTTGCCTACCGTTACACTTGTAATACCTGCAGTAAGCTCGGGAGTCCGATTGTTAAGAACTCAATTAATTAAAGAAATGGGAAGTGATTATGTTACATATATGCGCTCACGAGGGTTTTGTTCAGGGTATATATTGAGACATAATGCATTAAGAAATGCTTTGCCGCCTATGGTGTCGTGGATTGCCACCTATGCAGGTTACATTGTGGCAGGCACTGCAGTTGTGGAGACCGTATTTTCGATGAATGGAATAGGCAATCATATTGTAAGTGCGGTAATAGCAAGAGACACACCAACAATAACCGCCGTTGTTCTGATAATGGCTTTTATCTTTGTATTTTGCAATTACTTGGGTGATTTTATTAATTCTTGTATTTGCCCACGCATAATCAGGAGGCAAGCATGATTAAAAAAATTTTGATGAAACCAACTTGTGTAGTAGGCTTGATAATAATTTTTGTTGTAATCATTATGGCGCTTTTTGCACCTGCTATTGCTCCTAATGACCCTTTAGAGTTAGACCCTCTAAACAAACATGCCGAACCTTCGGAAAAGTATCCGTTAGGAACAGATCAGCTGGGTAGGTGTGAATTATCTCGATTAATTTATGGTGCAAGATATTCGCTTGGAATATCGCTACCCGCGCTCGGCATAATTTCGGTACTTGCCTTAATTATTGGTGCGTTCAGTGCATATAAATCGGGAATGGTAGACAAGATAATAATGGCTATTTGCAATATTTTTATGGCGTTTCCGGCTTTTATGATTGCAATAGCGCTTATTGGAGCGCTTGGAAATGGTGTTTATAACTTATTGATTGCGGTTGCGGTCTCTATGTGGGCATGGTTTGTTAAAATGGCTCGATCTTTTTGCATGTTGGAAGTTGGCAAAGATTATATTACCGGTGCTAAAATATCGGGTGCTTCTGATAGGGCAATAGTGCTAAACCACATAATCCCAAATGCACTGCCTTCGTTTTTGGTATATATATTAAACGGTGTAGCGCTGATGATTCTTATGATATCCGGATTTTCGTTTTTGGGGTTGGGGTTGCCGCCCGGCACACCCGAATGGGGTGCAATGCTAAGCGATGCACAAGTTGCATTGTATTCAAATCCTATGCTTATTGTATACCCGGGTTTGTTTGTTTTGGTAACCGCAGGCGGGTTTACTCTTTTTGCCGAATCTCTAAGAGATATTATTTCGTCGGAGGATAAAACGGTATGAGAAAATTATTGGTGGCAAAAGACATTTCTATAGCTATTAAAAATCCATACCAACCGATAGTAAAAAAAGCAAGTTTTACGGTTGATAAAGGCGAGATTACCGTGTTGTTAGGAGAGAGCGGAAGCGGTAAGACAATGCTTACCAAGGCAATTTGCAACATACTAAACAGAAAAAATATGGAATTATTGGGTTCGTGCACTTTAGACGGAACTAATATATTTGAAAAAAATAGGGAAAGAATGCCAATTTCGCTTGTTATGCAAAATCCGCAGGCAAGCTTTGACCCATCTGTAAAGATGGAAAAACAGCTTGTTATGGGGTTAAGAGTGCTCGGCAAGTTGTCAAAACAAGAAGCAAGGGAAAAGGTAATAGAAGAATTAAAAAGGCTTAATCTAATAAATTATCAGCAAATTTTTGGTTCTTATCCCGATCAACTTAGCGGAGGGATGTTGCAACGGATTATGATAGCAATAGCACTTTTAGACAAAGCAAAGTTAATTGTTGCAGATGAGCCGACTACCGCAATAGACGTCATTAACAGACAAGTGGTAATAGACGAATTTATAAAGCTTAAAAATATGGGGCTGGGGGTATTATTCATAACTCACGATATAGTTGTTGCAAAAAAAGTTGCCGATAGGGTTGCTGTCATGCATGAAGGGTGTATTGTTGAAGAAGGGAGGGCAGAAGATGTTCTTAATTGCCCCACTAACGATTACACAAAAAAACTTATTGCAGGTTCAATATTAAAAAGGGAGGCGCAAGTTTGATTGCTTTTACAAATGTTTCTAAAAAATATGCTGAAAAACATGGCACGGTATATGCGTTAAATCCGGTAAGTTTTGAGCTAAAAGAAGGTAAAAAATATGCGGTTGTGGGTGAAAGCGGAAGCGGAAAAACAACCCTCTGCAATATTATGTGTGGTTTGCTTGCTCCCGACACGGGTGAAGTGTTTGTTTCGGATAAAGACATCTATAAACAAAAAGACAGACGTATATTATATAGAGATTTACAACTTGTTATGCAAAATGCCTCATCTTCGATAGACCCAACAAAAAAAGTATACGATATTTTAGCGGAACCACTTAAAAATCTGACAACACTTAACAAACAGCAGATAAGAGAAAAAATATACGACTTAATGGTAAAAATGCAATTGCCACATGAATTTTTAAACCGAAAACCAAAGGAGCTTTCGGGCGGGCAATTAAAACGTGTATCAATAGCCAGGGCAATAGGTGTTGAACCGAAAATTATTGTATTTGACGAGGCTGTGAGCGGGCTTGATGTTGTTGTGCGAAACGATATTCTAAAACTTTTGAACGACATACAAAAAGAATTGGGGTGCACCTATTTCTTTGTAACTCATGATATAGATGTTGCACTATACATTGCAGATTATGTTTTTGTAATGAAGGGTGGCAACGTAGTGGAACAAACCCGGTATAATTCGGATACAAGCTGTTTTAAACATGAATATTCACGCTTGTTATTACAATCGGCAGGCTTAGAATAAATATATTTTGGAGGAAACCATGAAAAAACTATTTATCACAATCCTTTGCATTGTTATGGCTTTTACAGCCGTTGCTTGCAGTGCACAACAACCAACAACCGCTCCCGAGCAGGAAGCTACCGGACAAGTGGAGCAATCGCCGAGTGATTCGCAAGAGGCAGAGGCCGGAGCAGAAGAAACCGCCGTAAGCGAAAAAAATGTTGCGCTTTCAGAAGGGTGGATGTTTGATAGCCCCTTTGTTACACCACTAAACCCAACAGTCAGCCCCAACGGTTTTAGCTTTGCCGGTTATGCGTCGAATTTTTATGAAACGCTCGTAACTTACGAAGATGGAGAATTTCTCCCCGGTCTTGCCGAAAGTTGGGAAATTTCCCCCGATGGAAAAACCTATACATTTAAGTTAAAAGAGGGCGTGAAATTTTCTGATGGTGAAGATTTAACGGCCGAAGTTATAAAACTTAACTTAGAAGCATTGCCCGTAATGTTAGGGGATTTCAACGGTGCATACGGTTCTACTTCTATAAACATTGAAAATATGGAAGTTGTTGATGACCACACAATAGCCATTACGCTGATAAACCCATATTATGGCACATTGCAAGATTTATCTGTAATTAACCCTCACGGTATAATGTCTCCTAATGCTTTCGGTGAAGATTTAATGCCGTCCGAAGCAACGATGACGCAGACGTTTGGAACAGGCCCATATATGTACGAAGGAAGTTTTGAGAACAATATGTATACGTTTGTGAGAAATCCTCATTATCATGGGGAAGCTCCCGAGGCGGACACCTTTACCGTATCTGTAATTGCAGATCCGAACACTGCCGTGCTCGCCCTTAACAGCGGCGAAATAGATTCTCTTCAAAGAACGATGAGATTAAGCTACGATGCTTTTTCGGATTTTGAAAACAACCCGGCATATACAACAGTGGTATCAGAAGGACCGGAGGTTTCAAGGTACCTTGCCCTAAACACTACAAAGTTCCCGTTTGACGACAAAGTCGTGAGAAACGCTGTTGCTATGGCACTTGATATGGAAACGGTTGCGCAGTCGTTATATAACGGAAATGTAACGGTGTCGGATACGATTTTCCCATCTAATTACGCATATTGCGAAGGTCAACCCGTTTCGGGAAACGTGTTTGACGTAGATGCGGCAAACGCACTTCTTGAAGAAAACGGATATGTAGACAGCGATGGTGACGGTATAAGAGAAAAAGATGGGCAAAAGCTTACACTTAGTATGCCGTATCAGCAAACAAGTGCAACGGAAGACAACTTAATGTTAATAATTGCAGATCAATTACAGGCAATCGGGTTGGAAGTTTTGCCCCAAGCATTGCCTCCGCTCGAGTGGTTTGGTGTAGCTATGGCGAACGAGTTTAATATGTCTCCCTATCAAACATATGGGTTTGAATACGACCCCTTCACCACAGTTAGCAATATGAGGGCGGAAATTATGGCAGACCCGGTGGCAAGACAAGTAGGGGCGTCAAGTGAAGAAATAAATTTAATGCTTAATCAATTGACATCAACGGTAGACCCTGCGGAAATAGAAAGAATTTATAATGAAGTGTTTGCATACATTTATGAAGAAGATATTTTAATACCATTGTTTTTCCAAAACAGTATAGCGGCATATAACAACGAAACGATAGAAAATATCGAACTATCAAACTCTCGTATGGACGTTAGAGTAGCGGACATAGACTTAAAATAATTTACAAATAAGAGTCGGCACTTTGTGTCGGCTCTGCATTTTACAGGAGGAAGAAGCATGTTTTCTGTATTGAAATACAGTGGTAAGTATAAAAAAAACACAATAACCGCCATAGTGTTCTTGCTTATAGCCGTACCGGTAAGCCTTATACCCTATTTTATTGCAGGTAGTTTAATAGGCGAATATCTTGACGGAACGGTCACTGTGTCGGGCATATTAGTGGCGGCGGGTATTATATTGGGTTGTTTGGTGGCAAGACACGTATGCTACGGCATAGGGCTTTCTCAGTCACATAAAGGTGCATTCGGCACGCTGTTAAACATAAGAACGAAGTTGGCAAAAGACCTTTCAAAACAACCGCTCGGAGAAATATTAGACGGTGGAACGGGCAAGTATAAAAAAGGGTTTGTCGAAGAGATAGGCAGATTAGAATTGATTTTGGCACATGTAATCCCCGAAGGGTTGGGAAATTTGGTTGCACCTGTGCTTGTGATAACAGCAGTGTTTATATTAGATTGGCGAATGGGCTTTTTATCGATAGTAACCATACCGGCGGGTTTTATTGCAATGAATTATATGATGAAGATAGGGTTAAAAAAGATGCCCGACTATTACAAGGCTGGTACTCGACTTAATAACACCGTTGTTGAATATGTTTCGGGAATGGAAGTTATAAAAATATTCGGTCAAACCACTTCATCGTTTAAAAAGTACGGAAGCGCCGTTGAAAATTATAAGAAATTTACACTTGATTGGTATAAGGATTGTTGGAAAAGTATGGCGGTAACTTACTCGGTGCTACCTTGCACAGTATTGCTGACACTTCCTCTTGGTATTGTGTTTTACTTAAACGGTACGCTTGAATTATCTACTTGGATAATGATATTACTTTTAGATCTAAGCCTTGCCACTCCGCTGACAAAAGTAATTAATTTCATTCCCATGTTTCCGCAGGTTGGTTATACATTAAAAACAATTGAAAGTATTTTTGACGTTCCCGATGTGCAGTCGGGGGGCAGAACAGAAAAACCGAATAATTTTGACGTGACTTTTGACAACGTTACATTTGCATACAGGAAAAAGACGTTGTTAAAAACATGAATTTTACCGCTAAGCAAAATCATCTCACAGCCTTGGTAGGAGAGAGCGGTAGCGGAAAATCTACGTTAGCAAAATTGCTTGTTCATTATTGGGACGTTAATTCGGGTAGTGTTAAAATAGGTGGGATAGATATACGCGAATACACCTTTGATACCTTAATGGAACTAACAAGCTATGTTGCACAAGACACATTCTTATTTAGTGGAACTATCGGCGAAAACATTGCAATGGGTAAACACGGAGCAACAAAAGAAGAAATTGAAAATGCGGCCAAAGCGGCGTCTTGCCACGAATTTATTATGAGCCTTGAAAATGGGTATGATACAAGTGTGGGTGGCCTTGGGAGTAAGCTGTCGGGCGGTGAAAAACAACGGATAACAATAGCAAGAGCCATATTAAAAGATGCGCCTATAATTATTCTTGATGAAGCCACGGCGTTTGCCGATGCGGAAAACGAAGATTTAATTAAAGATGCTGTTGGTAAGCTAATACACAACAAAACGGTTATTGTTATTGCTCATAGGTTGGGAACCATTAAGAATGCAAACAAAATAATTGTGCTTTCAGACGGAGCGGTTTTAGGTGAAGGAACGCACAATGAACTTATGGAAAATTCCGATGTGTATAAAAACCTTTGGGAAAAGAGTGAGCTTGCAGAAAACTGGAATATGAGGGGTGGCGTATGATAAAAGTATTAAGTAGGATCCTAAAAATTTCGGGTGAATATAAATCAAAGTTTTATAAAGCCTTTGTACTTTCGTTTTTTGAATCTCTTTTGACAAGAGCGCCCATATTTGTTTTGATGTATGTGTTTTTTGAACTTATAGAAGGAACTTTAAGTTATAATACTGCACTAATCAGCGGTGTTGTTGTGCTTGTTTCCATGTTGCTTAGGACAATGTTTAGATATTTTGTTGATATTAACCAATCGGGAGTAGGATATAAAATATTTGCACGAGAAAGAATGAGCCTTGGGGATAGGATAAAGCGTTTCCCTATGGGGTATTTTTCAGAAGATAATATCGGCCAACTAAGTGCGGTTATCACAAACGATATAAATTTTATTGAAGAATACGGTATAGACGCATTTTCAAAGCTGACATCTTCAATTCTAAGCATAATCATTAGCATAGCATTCCTAGCTATTTTTAATCTGTGGCTTGCGCTGATAACGGTAATAGTTTGTGTGATATCTTATTTTATATTCGGTGTGATCGCAAAGATTTCAATTGAAGAATCTTATAATATGCAGGAGATTCAAAAGGATATGACGGGGACGGTAATAGAATATGTTAAGGGAATGCCTGTTGTAAAATCTTTTAATTTAGCCGGCGAAAAACACAAGGCTACGGCACGGAATTTTAAACGTATGAGCGAGACTCAACTAAGCTATGAGCAACGCTTTACCGCACCTTTGATTGTGCTTCAATGTGTTACTGCAATAGGGATAGCGGCGTTCATAATCGTAAGCGGAACACAAGGGTTATCCGGTGGTATAGAGATGGCGTACATGGCGAGCCTTGCAATATTTTCTTTCGATGTGTTTGTCCCCATACTTACGCTGGCATCTATTACGGCTCAGGTTAGGGTTATGGAGGCTGCCTTTGACCGATTGGTAAGTGTACAGAAAACTGATATTATAGATAAAGATGGCAAACAGATCACACTCAATAAATTTGACGTAGAGTTTGACAATGTAACTTTTGCGTATGAGAAGAAAGATATTATTAAAGGTGTAAGTTTTACTGTTCCAGAAAAAAGCATGACTGCACTTGTTGGGCACAGCGGCTGTGGAAAATCTACAATTGCTAACCTTGTGGCACGTTTTTACGATGTGCAAGGGGGCAGTGTTAAAGTAGGCGGTGTGGATGTTAAAAAAATGACTTGCGAAAGTTTGCTTAAAAACATCAGCATGGTTTTTCAAGATGTATATTTATTTAATGACACCGTGCTAAACAACATTAAATTCGGCAATTTAAATGCAACGCAAGAAGAGATAGAGCTCGCCTGCAAGAAGGCTCGGTGCCATGATTTTATTATGGCGCTTGAAAACGGGTACGATACTATGATAGGCGAAGGAGGGTCTTCTCTTTCGGGAGGAGAAAAACAAAGAATTTCTATTGCGAGGGCAATATTAAAAGATGCACCGATAATTTTGTTAGACGAAGCGACCGCAAGTGTAGATCCCGATAATGAGGCATACATTCAACAGGCGATAAGCGAGATGGTCAAAGGAAAAACACTTATTGTTATCGCGCACAAGCTTTCTTCTATAAAAAATGCCGATCAAATTCTTATGATTAAAGATGGCGTAATTTGCGAAAAGGGTACGCATGAAGAATTATTAGCCAATAAAAATGAATATTGTTCATTATGGACAAAGCGAAATGCAACTAAAAGTTGGCAAATCGGCTAAAAATAAAATTAATGCTCGATAAGAACACTTGCTTTAATAAATCAAAGCAAGTGTATAACAAAGAAATGATATTTGCATATCATTCAGTCTAACTCGGGTTAATATATTTATCATAATTTATTGTAAGCGCTATATGAACGCCGTTTAAGTTTGTTTTAATGGTTGGCTTCGGATTTAAGTCTATAAGCGTCTTTTTTACGATATCGTGAAATGTCTTGTTTATTTCCCCATATCAATAAACAACAATTAAATTAACATTAATTTAGCAAAATTCAATTGACAAAAATTAAAATACAAGATACAATATACCGGTGGTATATACCACCGGTATATTTGTGAGGTGTGATTATGATAGAATACAGTGAAACAAGGAATAAAATATTAGAAGTGGGGAAGAGGGAGTTTTTATTGCATGGCTATAAAGATGCTTCTCTTCGTAAAATTGTGGAAAAAGCAGGCTTTACAAAAGGTGCGTTTTACGGATATTACAAAGATAAAGTATCTTTGTTTTACGATCTTACAGACCCATACGCCAATGCGTTTTTAGAAAGTTTTAAAAATGCACAGCAAACATTTTTTGACCTCATTCCAAGTGGGAATACCAAGCAATCAAACTTACGTTCGGTAGAGTATTTATACTCTTTTGTAGATTATATATATGAACATAACGATGCGTTTAAGCTGATTCTGTGCAAAAGCGGGGGAACAAAATACGAGAATTTCACCCACGATTTAGTGAATTTGCAGGTAGACACGACTCTTTTGTATCATGAAGAATTACGAAAAGCGGGAAAACTTTCGGGTATGATAGATAAGACATTGTTTCATATTTTAACTTCGGCATATTACGAGAGCCTTTTTGAAATAGTCAGGCACGATATAAAAAAGGAAGATGCAATTGGGTATATAGAAAAAATTGCGGTTTTTTTTATAGCAGGTTTTGATAC
>CAYJNC010000017.1:7486-14338 GCA_964371185.1 uncultured Christensenellaceae bacterium | reverse complement strand
CGTCAACGGTATAACTGCCCTCTATTGGGATGATGTCACCAATTTCGTTGTAGTAATACAAATATATCACCGTGTCCGGAGGATAAATCTGCCCGATATTTAACGAAAGAACGGTGTCTGTCGGGATTGTTGTGTTGTCTGCGAGCACTATGAAAACAGGGCTGTCGTCAAAAGTGTTAGCGGTTTTAAGTATGGATGGAATGTTGGTTGTTATTCCTGCCGACAGATTAATATTGTTGGCAGACTGTGTATCTATGCCGTTGAATACTAATGAATAGGGAATGCTTTGTTGTGTCATGTTGCAAATAAGGTTACGATTTTGTCCGATGAGTTCGAATAAAACAATGTCCGGAAGGATGGTAGGAGCATTTAAATTAACAATAACGTCTTCGGGTATGTCTAAGGATAGCTTTGCAATAAGCTCGGTTGAATCTATCGAGTCGGATATTATTACCGCACGTTGTTCATTTGCGACATTTGAAATTGTTGTGGCAGTATTGTTGTTCATGTAACTTGTTAGCGCTAAACTTGCCGTTGTGTCTATGGCGTCTACAGACGAGGGTAGTAGGTAGGCGGTGGCAAGCTCGGGCGTCGTGACTACCGTTAATAGTTGGTTTGCATAGTCGGGAGAGGTTAGATCTACACCGTCTTTGACTAAGCTTAATATGGTTGCAAAAAAGTTACCGTCGGCATTTAAAGATTTTGTTGCGCTAAGGCTTATGCCCGCTACATGAGGAAAATTGGCTGAACCGTATATCATAGAGCTGTTAAGCAGTGCTATTAACCGGTCAGCAGAAATTGTTGTCGTAACGAGTTCGTTTATCGCAAGTGAATCTATGAGCGTATCGGAAGTCACATCGCCGGCAACAATAGAGTCTGTTACGGAGCCGGCAGAAAGCAAGGCTATGTCTGTGCCTGCCGATTCTTTAAGTGCGGAAGTAAGCACATTTAAGTAAGAGGCATTGCCCGTTTGAGTATAGGCGGTGTTGCCGTTTAAATATACGGGAGTGCTGAATGCAACGCCGTCCGTGAGTTCGGCAGATGCTAAGGCTATTGTCGGTACCGACATCAGAATAAAACAAATGGTTGCCGTAAAAATCTTTTTTATTATGTGCATAAGAGTTTAAACCTCTTTCTTATTTTTAAATTATAGTATACTACCTACATTATACCTAAAAAGACAGCAATGGGCAATAATATATGGCTTGCAATTTATAATTAAAAAATCTATAATTGGGAGTGGCAACGTATGAAATTTCAGATATATTAAATTATATAAGGAGAGGGATTATGGAAAAGGAAATTAAACAGGAAAGTACCAATAATGAAAAAATTCCCAAAGAAGAAGTAGGAACTGAGGAAGAAGTAAACTCGAAGGAAAAAGAAACTCTAAAAGGAAAAGAACCACAAGAGCATGATGGAAAAAAACCGGTGATGATTACTAAAGAAACCGAAGGGAGGTTGTCTCGTATAGAGATTCTTTTGGTTTCGCAGGCAGAACACAATAAAAAGATGTTGTCGCAATCGAGGGTGAGGACAATAATACTTTTAATATTTACCGCTATTATTGCGATAGGGGTGGTCGCCATGCTTGTATTAGGAGGGCCGATGTTTGCAGAAGGTTCGCAACTTATCGATTCTGTCAGAGGTTTGTCTGATAGTGCAACGGTGGAATTAGAAAACATTTCGGCGATAATTGATGGCATTAACATCGACGAATTGACTGATGCAGTTAAAAACATCAGTGAAGCGGCCAAGCAATTGGCAGGTTTAGACTTTGATGGTATTAACGAAGGCATTGCCGGGCTTAACGAGGGTGTTATGGCTTTCCAAAGTTTTGCAGAAGCGTTGTCTAACCCACTATCGATATTTGATTGAGGAGATAATATGGATTTGACTGAAAAAAAGATAGGATCGCAAAAAGTTTTTGACGGTAAGCTATTGCAAGTATTTTTAGATAAGGTGTCTTTGCCTAATGGAAATGAAGGCACAAGAGAGATAGTCAGACATATGGGCGGGGCCTGCATTTTGGCAATAGACGAAGAGCTTTGCGTAACGTTTGTGCGGCAATTTCGTTATGCCTATGACAAGGTATTGTTAGAAATTCCGGCCGGCAAGCTTGAAAAAGGGGAAGACCCCAAAAAAGCGGCGGAACGTGAGTTGCAAGAAGAGACGGGCTTGGTTGCAAAAGAGCTGATTAGCCTGGGTGAGATGTATCCGAGTTCCGGATATACCGACGAAGTTATTTATATGTATTTGGCATTAGGCGCAGAGCAACAAGAACAAAACCTCGACAACGATGAGTTTATTGAAGTAGAAAAGATGTCTTTAAACGATGCGGTAAGCAAAGTGCTTAATGGTGAAATTAAAGATGCAAAAACACAAATTTCTTTGTTAAAAGCTTATGTTATGTTAGATCAGCTAAGTAAACAACAATGATAACAAACCATAAAAAACCTCGGTTGGCAATCAATCGAGTTTTTTTTCGCCTATTTATTAATATAGGCCGCTACCAAGTAAATAATATAATTTACTGCCAAGGCGATAAAGGCAAAAAGTGTATAAATAAGAAACAAGTTGTCTCCGAATTCTATCCTTTGTTGGTATACGAAAACCATGATTACGCAAAAATAAGTCGAACAAATCAGCTGAGAGACACCGAGCATTATTTTTGCTAATTGGTATTGTGGTTCTATGTTTTTTGCGGTTATCTCAAAAGGGTATTTGTATAGACGCTGAAAACGAGAAAGCAGGAAAAAGAATGCGATAGCACAGCAAGCGATAACGAATAGAAGTAAGAGTACATATCTGATTCCATAAGAAGACACAAGCCCGTGTGTCGCGGGAACAGGTTGTTGCGGTATGGGCAGTAGGTCTGCGGTTAGTGAGAAAACCGCAACCAAAGCAACTATACCAACAAATGTGAGCCATTCAATTGTAACGCGCACAAACCGCAACAACGTATGCTTTTTCATACTATTCTTCTCGCAGGTCTACATAGTCTTGAGAGTCTAAATTGCCACTTTCAAAAGTGCCCATGTTGTTAATTATATTCAACGACGATTCTAATATTTCAAACATCAATGGACAGCCGCTTCCTTCGCCTAAACGCATTTGCAAATCGTAGGCAGGCAAAAGCCCGATTTCTTCCATGATAAGCATGTATCCCGGTTCAAAACTCTTGTGCGATGCAAACATATAGTTTAGCACTCTTGCGTCTTTTCGTATGGCGCAAAGTGCGGCACAGGCCGAGATGTAGCCGTCTATCACGACGGGAATTTGTTTTTGGGCGCAAGCAAGGTATGCACCTGTCATGGCGGCAATGTCTAAACCGCCTACCTTTGAAATAGTGTCTACTATGTCGTCTTTATTCGGCCGATTAATTTTTATTGCGGTATTGATGGCTTCGATTTTACGGTTATGCTGTTCTTTTGTAATGCCTGCACCGAAACCGGTGAATGTTTTTGGGTCTCCGCCCAAAAGTACACACGCAACGGCGGCGGTTGTGGTTGTGTTGCAAATTCCCATTTCGCCAATGCCGATTATGTCTAAACCGCTATTTTCAATAACGCTGTCATATCCTACTTGCATAGCCTTCATACACTGTTCTTTTGTCATGGCGGGGCCTTTGGTTATGTCGTTTGTGCCCGGCATAACTGATTTGTCTATAACGTTTTTATGTTGCAGGGGTATTTCTACCCCTACATTGTATACATATAAATTTGAATTAAACTGTTTACAAAGCACGCTTACACCGGCTATGCCGTCCGCTATGTTTTGCGTTTGTACGGCGGTAACAACTTTTGGAACAGGTGTTATGTGTTCGGAATGTACCCCGTTGTCGGCGGCAAAAACAAGTACGGCTCGTTTTTTCAAGTTGCCGCCTAAAAAACCGCGTATTCCGGCAAGTTTTGTTGCGTACTCTTCTAAATGTCCTAAACTCCCCAAAGGCTTTACAAGGTTGTCGAGGTGTTTTTGCGCCTTATTGCTCGCAGTTTCACTGATTGATGGGATGCTTAAATTATCAAACATTAAAACGAGCACCTTTCTTGCAGATATTGAAGAACATTTTCAACGGCAACAATGTCTTGTTCCATTGTGTCTCTGTTTCTTACGGTTACGGTGCCTTTTTCTACCGTGTCAAAGTCTACGGTAACACAATATGGTGTTCCTATTTCGTCTTCGCGGCGGTAACGTTTTCCGATAGAACCGGCCGCATCATAATCTACATTCATGTGTGCTGAAAGCTCTGCCCAAAGTTTTTCTGCCGGCTCTGCAAGTTTCTTTTGAAGAGGAAGAACTGCCGCCTTAAACGGTGCTAAGGCAGGGTGTAGGTGCATAACGATTCTTGTGTCACCGTTAGGCAATGTTTCTTCGTCGTAGGCATCGCATAAGAAGGCAAGAGTAACACGATCGGCACCAAGTGACGGTTCTATGCAGTAGGGCACATATTTTTCATTTGTAACCGGGTCTAAATACTCTAAGCTCTCTCCCGAATGCTGCATATGAGCCTTCAAATCGAAGTCAGTTCTATCGGCGATTCCCCACAATTCACCCCAACCGAAGGGGAAGAGGAATTCTATGTCTGTTGTTGCGTTAGAATAATGAGAAAGCTCTTCTTTTGCATGGTCTCTTAGTTTAATATGTTCGGCATTAATTCCCAAAGACAACAACCAATTATGGCAAAATTCTTTCCAATAGTTAAACCATTCAAACTCTTCTTTAGGGTTGCAGAAAAATTCGAGCTCCATTTGTTCAAACTCACGAGTACGGAAGGTAAAGTTGCCGGGGGTAATTTCGTTTCTGAAAGATTTGCCGATTTGGCCTATGCCCATAGGCATTTTGCGACGAGTTGTACGCAACACATTTTTAAAATTAACAAAAATACCTTGTGCGGTTTCCGGCCTTAAAAAGATTTCTGCCGCCGTGTCTTCGTTAACACCCTGAAAAGTTTTAAACATCAGGTTAAATTGACGAATAGAAGTAAAGTCTTTTTTCGAGCAAGTAGGGCAAACTATGTGATTTTCGATAAACTCTTCCATTTGCTCTTTTGTCATGCTTTCAACAGAGCCTATTTCCATGTTGTTTTCACTTGCGTAATCTTCGATTAATTTGTCGGCACGGAATCTTTCTTTGCAACTCTTACAATCCATAAGTGGGTCGTTGAATCCTCCCACATGGCCGGAAGCAACCCAAGTTTGCGGATTCATAAGTATAGCTGAATCAAGCCCGACATTATGAGGGCATTCTTGCACAAATTTTTTCCACCATGCACGCTTAACGTTGTTTTTAAGCTCGACACCCAAAGGGCCGTAATCCCAAGAATTAGCAAGGCCTCCATATATTTCCGAACCGGGAAAAACATACCCGCGTCCTTTTGCCAATGTAACAATTTTTTCCATAGATATTTTACTCATCTTCTTTTCACTCTCCATATAATCATTATAAAAAAATAAATCCCTTGCAAATTGCAAGGGACGAAAAACTTTTCCGCGGTTCCACCCTGATTGGTCTAAAAAAATATTTTTAAAGACCCACTCTTTGATTGCGTCATAACAGCTAGGGCGCCACCCCTAAAACGCAAATTATTTACTTTTTATTATAATAACAATTTGTGAACGAAAAGACAACTCTTATTTTTTATGTTATACTGAAAAAAATAAAAGTCGGAGAATGATTATGTCAGGATTAGAATTGTTTGGAACTATAATTTTGTTGTCTACCGTTGGTTTGATATTAGTTTGTTATTTGCTATATATGCGTATACAACTGAAAACTCATTTTAAATGCCCTTATTGCGAGGCAAGATTCAAGGTGTCTGCGGCGAAATCTTTTTTTGCACCAAGAGACGGCGTCGACAAAAGATTGATTTGTCCGATATGCGGAAAAATGGGTTATATGGAATATATGCATGACGAAGACATAAAAAACGAACAAAACAATTCGCAAAATGACGATAATGATGAGAGTATACCAAAATAGTTGGGAAATATTATCATATTTGATTTAAATATCTAATACATGTTTATCTATAATATAGCAGTACCCTTAGGATTTATGTACTGAAAAAGGAGGCAGCTATGCTTAGAGGATATGTGGGGACATATTATGCCGATAGCACGAGTGGTGTTTATGAATTTTCGTTAGATGAGAGCACCGGTATTTTTACTGATAATGTTTTACTGTGTAACCTGAAAGATTCAAAATATTTAACTTACAATAACGGTCATATTATATCTATTTACAAAAAAAATGAGGATGAAGCAGGAGTTTTTATCTGTGACGAAAAAGGAAAAGAAGTTGCGTCGCTGATATATGAAAAAACTCCGTCTTGTTATGTGTCTTATGAAAAAAAACATATTTACACTGCAAATTTTCATGAAGGCACTGTTAGCAAATTAAGTTATAACAACAACATATTAGAACTTATTAACAAGTTTGAAGCCGGCGAGGGCGCAGGGTGTCATCAGGTTTTGGTATACAAAAATATGTTTGTGGTTCCTTGTCTGAACAAAGATGAATTGGTTGTATTGTCAGAAGATTTATCTAAGATAGGAAGTGTGCGCTTTAATAACAAAACAGGCCCAAGACATGGTGTTTTTGTCGGAGATCACTTATATTTGCTGTGTGAATTAAGTAACGAATTGTATGTGTTAAGATACAAAAAAAACTCGTTTGAAATTATTAATAATATAAAAAATATATTTCAGCAAAGACACACTATGCTACAACCTATTTATAAGACATATATATTTAAGACAGGGTGGCTTTTATCCTCTTTTTTACTGTTAATTTGTAAATATCCCAAAAAATCACTCTTTAATTATATATTTATAAATATATCTATTAAGT
>CAYJNC010000017.1:0-7476 GCA_964371185.1 uncultured Christensenellaceae bacterium | reverse complement strand
AAACAACTCGTTTGAAATTATTCATAATATAAAAATTGCAGATTGTTTATTTGGTGCGGCGGCAATTAGGTTGAGCGAAGATAAAAAAAAGCTGTATATTTCGGTGAGGGAAGAAAATGTTTTTGTTTCCGTAGACATTTCGAATAAAATTCCTACAATAATCGGCACAGCACGTCTAAGCGGCAATCATCCGAGAGACATAATTAATATTTCAAATGACAAATTTTTATTGGTGGCAAACAGGTATTCAAGCGAATTGCTGTGCTACGAATTACACGATAATACAATCGGCAGATGCCTGTCGGGAGTACATATAGAAGAATGTGTGTCGATATGTTTAAGACAATAAATAAATTTTAAATGTGAAAGGGGTATTATGATGTTAAGTCAGATCGGCGTATTAGGGCTTGGAACTATGGGAAAGGCGCTTTTAGACAATTTACTCGGCAAGGGGTTTCGTGTTAGCGGATATAACAGAAGTGCCGCAGTTTTAGAGAAAATGAAGGGTGATAAGAATTTTTTGGGCTTTAACGATGTTGAGGCATTTGTCTTATCGTTGGAAAAACCGAGAAAAATAATTCTTATGTTGACGGCAGGTGAAATTGTAGATGTTTTCATCGAAAAATTGCTGTTGTTGTTAGAGCCGGGAGACATTTTAATGGACGGCGGAAATTCTTATTTTAAAGACACAAACAGAAGATATGAAAAAGCGAAAGAAGCTAATGTTCATTTCTTTGGTGTGGGTGTTTCCGGAGGAGAAAAGGGTGCACGCTTTGGGCCGAGTATCATGCCGGGCGGTGACAAAGAAGTGTACAAAGAGATTGCTCCATATTTGCAAAGCATTGCAGCAAAGAAAAACGGCGATCCTTGTTGTGCATATATCGGTCCTATGGGTGCGGGGCATTATGTTAAGATGGTGCACAACGGCATAGAGTATGCAGACATGCAGCTTATTGTGGAAATATATTTATACTTAAAATACGTATGCAAGAAAACAAACGAAGAGATGGCAGAAGTGTTCGACGAGCTTAACCGCACTGAGGCAAAAAGCTATCTCATAGAAATAACCCATAATATTTTGCTTGAAAAAGACAGCGAAACGCAAAATTATTTAGTAGACATGATATCAGACGTGGCAAGCCAAAAAGGAACCGGAAAGTGGACAGTTTTAGAGGCTGTCGATTCGGGGCAGAATGTTTCATTAATTCAATCTGCGTTGAGCGCAAGGAATATGTCTAATTTGATTATGCAAAGAGAAGTGCTTGGGAAACAAATTGAAAAAAGTTCGCTTGACACGGTGGCAGAGCCGTTAGCGGTAGACGACATCAAGAAGGCATATTACTTGGCGAAAATTGTTGCCTATGCGCAAGGTTTTGCACAAATGAAAGAGGCGTCAAAAATATATGGTTGGGATTTGGATTTAAGCGAAATTGCATCGATTTTTAGGGCAGGTTGCATAATACAAGCCGAATTGTTAGAGGTTCTTCGTGAGGATTTAAGCACGTCGTCAGACTTAGATAATGTTTTGTTGAATGAAAATATGATAAAAAAGGTCAACGAGGGGATAGGTGCGCTTAGGAAAATTAATTTATCGGCATTACATTCAGAACTCGCAACACCCGTTTTGTCGGCAGCAATAGTTTATTTAGACCAATTAAAAGCAAGTGCCCTCGGTGCTAACTTGATTCAGGCGCAGAGAGATTTCTTTGGTGCACATACTTTTGTTCGCACAGACAGGGAGGGGGCTGTTCATCATGAATGGAAAGGAAGGTAGAAATTTAACCGTGTTTGGCGGTACGGGTGATTTAACCTACCGTAAGTTGATGCCCGCTTTTTTTAATATGTTTGCCACCGGAATAATAACGGACGATGACAACATAATTGCAATAGGCAGAAGAGATTACGATACGCAAGCGTATGTTGAAATTGTTGAAAAATGGGTGAAAGAATTTGCTCGGGTAGATTTTACCAAAGAAAAATTTACGGAGTTTGCAAAATGTGTTAAATATTGCAAAATGGATTTTTCCGACTTGGCGGAGTACGACAGGTTAAAAGAAATATTATGCGGTGAAAATGGCACGCAAAGTGTGTTTTATTATGCGGTAGCGCCAAAGTTTTTTGATGTGATAAGCAGGGGCGTAATGAAACTTACGTGTGTCGGTGAGGTTAAAATTGTTATAGAAAAGCCGTTCGGAGAAAATTTAGCAGATGCCGAAAAGCTAAACAATTTATTAGAAGAAAAATTCGGAACGGATAATATTTACAGGATAGACCATTATTTAGGCAAAGAGATGGTGCAAGGCTTAAATGCGGTGCGTTTTAATAATTTGATATTTAAAGAAAGTTGGAACAATAAGTATATTGAAAGCGTAAAAATAATTGCAAGCGAGGCGATCGGAATAGGGACAAGGGCAAAATTCTATGACGAGACGGGTGCGTTAAAAGACATGGTGCAAAACCACCTGTTGCAGATATTAAGTTTGGTGGCGGCAGACGAGCCTGATGAGCAAAGTCTTCAACAAAAGCAAACAGAGGTGTTTAAAAGTCTTAGAAAGGTCGAGGCAACCGACGTCATACTCGGGCAATACGAGGGGTATTTGGCAGAAAAAGATGTTCTTAAAGATTCTACAACAGAGACGTTTGCGATGTGCCGATTGTATGTCGATACAAAACGTTTTTTTAATGTGCCGTTCTACATTGTTACAGGCAAGAAACTAAACAATAGAGAGATGAAAGTGGTTATCACTTTCAAATCGGTAGGCGGGAATGCAAACAACAAGCTAATATTTAAAATTCAACCGTTTGAAGGGGTACAACTGGAATTTAACATAAAAGAGCCGGGCGAAAACAAAATTGTTTCCGAAAAAATGGATTTTTGCCAGAGTTGTGTTGAAGTGTATCGGCAAAATACCCCCGAAGCGTACGAACGCCTACTGGGCGCAATTTTAAATTCTGACAATACTCTGTTTTCGTCGTGGGATCATATTTCTTTGTGTTGGAAGTTTGTCGATGAGTTAAAAAAAGTATTTGTCGACAATGACGGTAAGTTGAGGATTTATGGAGAGAGTGCTAAGTATTCCGATATTGTAAATATTTAGATTTAATTTAGCAGACGTAAAAAGCACCGTTTTGTGAAGAAGCGGTGTTTTTTTTGTTATACTCATAAAATAATTGAAAATAAAAGTCGTTTTATGGTATAATTACTCTCAGCGTAAAAAAGCAGATTTAGAAAGGAATTTTACATGAAAAAAATATTGATGATTGTTTTGGCTGTGTTGTTTGCGGTAAGCGTGTTTGCGGCCTGTGCGCCTGCTGAAGAAGAAGTACAGCCGACTCAGATTGTTTCTACGGAGCAAGAAGAACAATCTGTGCAGGAAGAAGAAGTGGCAACGCAAGAAGAAGGGTACATTCCCGACAGCTATTCGCCGACAACCGGCAAAGAGGGTGATTCTACCTACATGCCTGTAATTGTTCAAATCGAAAACGAACCGCCGGCAAGGCCTCAGGCAGGTTTGCAAGACGCAGACATCGTTTATGAATCTATGATAGAAGCTGAAGCCACAAGGTTTACTTGCATATATAACGATGTTTACCCGGAAGAAGTTGGTCCCATACGTTCTGCAAGATACTATCATCAACGTATACAGCAAGAATGGGACGGTATATTTGTTCATCAAGGCGGCCCCGAAGATCCGAATTTCCCAACAACTTACATCTACGGAGACAGTGGCGAACACATCAAGTTGCGTGTTAACGGCGTAGGAAAAGACACAGAACATGCCGACATGATATATCGTCGTGAGAATACGGGTAAATCCTTAGAGCATACAGCTTATGCTAATGTTGCAGACATAGCGGAAGTTTACGATTATGAACCGGTAGCGTTGCAACAATTTAAATTCTATCCGGAAGAAGATTACGAAGACGAGCCGACTGCAAAAGACGTTGAAAGCATTGGTTTAAGTTTCTGGAGGAGTGAAGATTTCGTTTCTTATGAATATGATGAAGCAAAAGATAAGTTTATTCGTTATATGGGTGGCGAGCCTTTCTTAGACGAAGGAACACAATCGGCGGTTGAAGTACAAAACCTTATTGTGCAATATGCGAGTGTTTCTGAAGCTGCAAATGAAGGCGGTCGTAAATTAATAGAGATGAGCGGTTCGGGTCCGGCAGAGTTTTATATTCACGGAAAACACCTAAACGGCACATGGGAAAGACCAAGCTATTCCGACAGAACAATATTCAGATTGGAAAACGGTGAAGAATTGACATTGGCACCGGGCAATACGTGGATTACAATACATCCAAACGATAAATCTGTTGTAACCACATACACCGATGGCACACAAGACATAACAAACCCGTAATAAATTATTATAGATGACCGGCAGTTTTGTCGGTTGTCTATTTTTTATCTATTATAATACTTGTTAAACACTAACAAAATAGGATATAATTATAAGGTAAAAATGTAAGGTATAAAGGAGTAAAAAAATGCCTAAGTACACAAAAGAAGAGATAAAAAGACTGATAGAAGAAAAAGACATTAAATTTTTAAGACTACAATTTACAGACGTGTTCGGCATATTAAAGAATATTACCGTCACAACCAGTAGCTTAGACAAAGTTTTGTCGGAAGGTTGTATGTTTGACGGTTCTTCGATAGACGGTTTTGCGCGTATTGAAGAGTCAGACATGATGCTTATACCCGATATCAATACATTTGAAATTTTTCCGTGGTCTAACCCTAAAGGACGTACGGCACGGTTTATTTGTGATGTTTATACGCCGGATGGCGAGCCGTATTCCGCTTGCCCGAGAAACATTTTAAAAAAGCAACTTAAACGTGCTGCCGATTTGGGCTACACTTTTCAAGTTGGGCCGGAATGCGAGTTTTTCTTGTTCCAAAAAGACGAAAACGGCAAGGCTACCGTTAATACCAACGATGTTGGAGGTTATTTCGATTTAGCCCCCTTAGACACAGGTGGCGGTGCAAGAAGAGACATCTGCTTGGCGCTTGAAGAAATGGGATTTGAAATAGAAGCATCACACCACGAATGTGCACAAGGTCAACACGAAATAGACTTTAAATATGGCGATGCGCTAAGAATGGCAGACGATGTAATGACATTTAAAATCGTTGTAAAAAGAATTGCCTTAGAGCATAACTTGCACGCTACTTTCATGCCAAAACCGGTGTTTGGTGTTGCGGGAAGCGGTATGCACGTTAACATGTCGCTTCGTTCAAAAGACGGCAATGTGTTTTGTGACGAAAAAGACGAACTCGGGCTTTCGAAAGAAGCTTATGGGTTTATGGCGGGTGTGTTAGAACATGCGCGCGGTTTGTCGCTTCTTACAAACCCCATAATCAACTCGTATAAACGTTTGGTTCCGGGTTATGAAGCACCTTGCTACATTGCTTGGTCGGCAAAAAATAGGAGTCCGCTTGTGCGTGTACCCCATGCCAGAGGGTCCGCTACTCGTGTTGAACTAAGAAACCCCGACCCGTCTGCAAATCCGTATCTTGTTTTTGCAGGTGTGCTTGCGGCAGGGCTTGACGGAATGGAAAATGAAAAGGTGCCGCCGTTGCCGGTTAATAAAAACATTTATACTTTAACGCCGGAGGAAATTGAAAAACATAAGGTAAACAATGTGCCGCAAAACCTTTTTGAAGCGTTAAATGATTTTAAAAACGATAGCTTAATGAAAGAAGTGCTTGGTGAAAGTGCTTTTCGTAAGTATTTGAAGGGTAAGGAAAACGAATGGGCGTCCTATTCTTCTTGTGTTCATGATTGGGAAAGAGATCATTATTTAACAAAATATTAAGGCATAGAGCAAAAGGGGAGCAATTAAAAAATGTTCCCTTTTTAAATTTGCTTGACAATGCGCTTTGTTTTTGATAATATAATCACGGTTAACAGCAAAGAGTACGGCCCTATGGTCAAGCGGTCAAGACGTAGCCCTCTCACGGCTGAATCCCGGGTTCGATTCCCGGTAGGGTCACCAATGGCTTTTAGCCATGAACTAACTGCCTTGCAACAGTGTAAGGCGTTAACAAGAATGGGGTGATCTCATCTTAACGGTGAGGTCCAAAATATTGAAAGTGTTGTACGTTCTAAAAAAAATTCCCAATCATTGATTGGGAATTTTTTTGTGTTTTTTTCTTAGAAACCTTGTATCAAGCAACCTTTTATAAAGTCGTCTATGTCGCCGTCCATCACGGCGTCTATGTTGCCTTTTTCTATGTTTGTCCTATGGTCTTTTGCCATTGTATACGGGCAAAAAACATACGAACGAATTTGGCTGCCCCATTCTATCTTCTTTTGGTCGCCTTTTATTTTAGATAACTCTGCCAAACGTTCTTCTTCTCGCTTTTCGGCAAGTTTGGATTTTAACATACGCATGGCCATTTCCCTGTTTTGTAGCTGAGAACGCTCGTTTTGGCATTGTACAACTATTCCTGTTGGGAAGTGGGTTATTCTGATAGCCGAGGACGTTTTATTAACGTGCTGTCCGCCTGCGCCCGAAGCCCTATAAGTGTCTATACGAATGTCGTCGGGGGCTACTACAATGTCGTTGTCTGCGTCTTCTATTTCGGGAGTGACGTCTAAGGAAGAAAAAGAGGTGTGTCTCCTTGCGTTTGAGTCGAAGGGAGAAATACGCACCAATCTGTGAACGCCTTTTTCGTTTCGTAAATATCCGTAAGCGTTGTCACCGGAAACACGCATTGTAACACTTTTTATGCCTGCCTCGTCTCCGTCTAAGTAATCAAGAATCGTAACGTCATATCCGTGACGTTCCGACCAACGTGTATACATACGCATAAGCATTTGAGCCCAATCTTGCGCTTCTGTACCGCCGGCACCCGCGTGCAACGATATTATTGCGTTGTTAGCGTCATATGTGCCACTCAATAAAGTCTGTAAATGGAATTCTCTTGCCTGCGATTCGGCATCAAAAAGCGATGTGGCAAGCTCGTCGGCGAGTTCTTGGTCTTGCTCTTCTTCTGTCATGTCTATCAAGACTTCTATGTCGTCTAAGGCAGAGGCAAGTGTTTCACATGCCGTGATTTTTGACTTTATTGGTTTGATCGATTTTGTCACGTTGTTGGCGTTTTCGATGTTATTCCAAAAATCGGGAGCCTCCATTTGTTCGGTTAAATCCGCCAGTCGTGATTTTAAGTCGTCTAAGTCAAGAGAGGCCGTCGTTTCGGCTAAGAGTTGCCTTAATTCTTGTAACTTTTGTTTCTGATCGTCTAAAACTATCATAAATATCCTTCTTCCAAAAAATAATATATATAAATTAAATGGTTGCTGTTTGCAACTGTTCTGTCTAATGTATATTAACAACAATAAGGTTAAGTGTCAACCGCTCGTTAAAATGTCACACCTATATAAAGATCAAGAGCGCTGCAACTATACAAAGGTCAAGACCGCAGAACCTATATAAAGGTCAAGACCGCAGGGCTTTGCCCTG